>NZ_QRLE01000002.1:0-142416 GCF_003473055.1 Collinsella sp. AM13-34
TCGACGTCTTCAATACAGACAATATCAGTGCGGAATGTTTTCAGAGCTTTGCCCTGCAGGGTCCCTGCCGTCACGCAGCAGTCAGGGAATCTGGAGTGGGCGGCGGCTTGGCTACGAGCTGGGGCTGAGGATCTGAACGAATGGGTGACGTTGCTGGGAGCGCAGGCGTTGCCGGCGATGATCACTTTGGAACTGGAATTTCCGCCTGCTAGTAAAAAGGCCTCCGGGCTGTTGCTCTGGAGGCCTTTTTGTCAATTACAGACGAATGCGTTAGTTGTTCTTGGTCAGACGCTCGACGTCGTGGGCGATCATGTATTCCTCGTCGGTGGGAATGACCATGACCGTGACGGAAGAGCCGGCGGCGCTGATGACCTGCGGACCGTTGCCCACGGCCTCGCGGTTCTTGTTGTTGTCGATGCGCACGCCCAGCCACTCGAAGCAGTCGCAGAAGGCCTTGCGGATCGACCAGTCATTCTCGCCGATGCCGGCGGTAAAGGTAATGGTGTCGACGCCCGCCATGGAAGCGATCATGGAGCCGGCCTGCTGCATGGCCTTGTAGGCGAACATATCGAAGGCGAGCAGGCAGCGCTCGTCGCCCTCGGAGGCGCGCGTACGGATGTCACGGGCGTCGTTGGAGATGCCCGAGATGGCAAGCAGACCAGACTGCTTGTTCATCATGTCATCGACTTCCTGGTAGCTGTAGCCGCCCTCGCGCTGCAGGTAGCACACGGTAGCCGGGTCAATGGAACCACAACGGGTGCCCATCATCAGGCCGTCGAGCGGCGTGAGGCCCATCGTGGTATCGCGGCATACACCGTCCTCGATAGCGGCAAGCGAGGCGCCGTTGCCCAAATGGCACGAGAGCAGGCGGTGGCAGCGCGAGCCCAGGATCTCCTTGGCCATCATCCACTCATAGCGGTGACTCGTGCCGTGGGCACCGTACTTGCGCACGTGGTACTTGTCGCACACGTCCTTGGGCAGCGCGTAGGTGTAGGCGACCTCGGGCATGGTCATGTGGAACGAGGTGTCGAAGACGGCCACGTTGGGCAGCTCCGGATACTTCTCGCGGCAATATTCGATTGCCGCGGCCTCGCCGTAATTGTGCAGCGGGGCGAGCGGTGCCACCTCAAGAATCTTAGCCATGACCTCATCGTCGACGACCGCGGAATCATCGAAGTGCCAGCCACCCTGAACGATACGGTGGCCGATGCCATCGATCGTAAAGTCGGTCTTCTCGAGCTCCTCGAGCACGCGCGCAATGGCGCAGCGATGATCGGGAAAAGGAATCTCCTCGGTCAGCTTGGCACCACCGTTCTCGGAGTGGCCAAAGGTGCCCATCTCCGAGCCGATACGCTCGCAGTTGCCCTTGGCGAAAACCTCTCGGGTATCAGTATCCAAAAGCTGATATTTAAGGCTTGAGCTACCGGCGTTGACAACAAGTACGTTCATGAGACTCCTTTGCAGTGCGATACGGTCGGCGCAGACCGCTCAAGGCGGCCGTATGTTAATAAGAAGTTATCACAACTTGATAAATAGCTATCAGGCATATCGCCCAACGAGTTCAAAAGAGGGGCTGAACGGGATGTTGCCGTCCAGCCCCTCCCCTCTTGTAATTACTTGGCGTTGACGATGCGCTCGACGTCGGAAGCGATCATGAACTCCTCGTCCGTGGGGATGACAAAGATTTTGACCTTGGAATCCTTAGCAGACAGGCACCAAGCGCCGTCACCACGCAGGGCGTTGCGGGCATGATCCATCTTGACGCCCATAAAGGCCAGGCGGTCGGCAACGCCGGCGCGGACGGCCGGAGCATGCTCGCCGATGCCGGCGGTAAAGACCAGGGTGTCCATACCGCACATAGAAGTAGCCATCTCGGCCGCCTTGGCGGCAATCTTGTAGACAAACATGTCGAAGGCGAGCTGAGCCTCGAGGTCACCAGCGGCGGCGAGCTCCTCGACGTTGCGGCAGTCGTTGGTCTTGCCGCCGGTCACAGCCAAAAGGCCGGACTTCTTGTTCATCATCTCGTCGACCTCGTCGAAGGTGTAGCCGCCCTCGCGCTGCAGGTAGCACACGGTAGCCGGGTCAATGGAGCCGCAGCGGGTGCCCATCATGACGCCGTCGAGCGGGGTGAGGCCCATGGTGGTGTCCATGCACTTGCCGTCCTCGATGGCGCACAGGGAAGCGCCGGAGCCGATATGGCACACGACGACCTTGCGGGCCTCGCCGTTGGTCATCTCGGCGACCTTCTTGGAGATGTAACGGTAGCTGGTGCCGTGGGCGCCGTACTTACGGATGTGCAGCTTGTCGCAAACGTCCTTGGGCAGAGCGTAAGTCTTGGCGACCTCGGGCATGTTGAAGTGGAAAGCGGTGTCATAGACCGTGACGTTGGGCAGGTCGGGATACTGCTCCAGGCAGAACTCGATAACGTTGGCCTCGGGGTTGTTGTGGAGCGGCGCCAGCGGGGCGACCTCGCGGATCTTGGCGAGAACGTCCTCGTCGACGAGGGAGGAATCGCCAAAGTACCAACCGCCCTGAACGATGCGATGGCCGATGCCCTCGATCTTGACGCCGTTGGCCTCGAGGTCCTTCAGGACGACCTCGATGGCGACCTTGTGGTCGGGGAACTCGATGTTCTCGGTCACCTTCTTGGAACCGTTAGCAGCGTGGGTGAAGGTACCGCCGGTAAAGCAGACGCGCTCGCAGGAGCCCTTTGCGGACACCTTGTGGGACTTGGTGTCGATGACCTGATACTTAAGGGTCGAAGATCCCGCGTTGACGACCAGAACGTTCATGTGTCTCCCTACTAACAGGCGGTGTGGCGCCGCCAGGTTACATACGCTTCAATAATAAACCCAAACGCCCTCGCGCTCGGGTTTATTGGCGTTGATATATAAGTTATCGGTGTCTAAATACTCATGTCCTTTGGCTTGTAAGACGAAATAGCGCGGGAATATACACCAAAGAAGAAATCCCGAGCGCGACAAGCAATACGACTCGAATGCCCGCAGCGCTGCTCAACACAGCGTTGAGCAGATAGAAAAGAACAGCACCCACCGCCACCATCTGGCTTTGAACCGAAATCAGTGAACAGCGCATCGATGAATCGGCAGCATTTTGGAAAACTGAGTATTTGATTGGGGCAAACAACGAGTACGCAACCGTCTGCAGCACATAGAACACGGGCAGCAAATTAGCCGGAGTAAGAGGAATCAAAAACAAAGCTGTCAATACTGAGCGAAAGATGCCGCAAATACGCGCAAAACGACCCTTGTCGACACGAGCAATCACACTGGGCACAATAAACCCCATGGAGGCCGAGGCAAGGAGCTGGACCGCAATGGTCACGCCCGAAGCGACGGCATTCATTCCGCGGCCTGCAAGTAACAGTGAGAAGAAGTCTTCCAGAGCGACGAAGGCAAATGCCTGAGAACAGTCCATGATGAACGCTGACCGAAGAATGCCATTACCCGCAATAGCAGCACCGATCATCCTCGGGCTCATTCCATGCCCAGGTGTCACCGCAGCGCCCTCTCTTCTCGCCTCAGGAATGCAGATAACGACAACCAACGTCAACACCATTGCGATGATATCTGCCGAAAGACCAATGAGGTATGCACCGACAGACGAAATGAAGCCGCCCACACAAGCGGAGATGGCATAAGAGGCATAGAAAACAAATCGCTCAACGACATTAAGTCTTACGAGCTGGTCCTGAGAGACGCTGTCAATGTAAATCGCTTCCATGGATCCGCTCACACATGCAACGGCAAAACCTTTGAGAGCAAACGCGCCGATTAAAAGCAGAGGAGAACGGACGAGAAGCAGGGCGGCGTAGTATCCAAGCATTCCCACAACGCCAACGAGACCGCTAGTCTTTCGTCCAAACCTATCAGCAATATAGCCAGTGGGAACTTCAAGGATGAACTTGCTCACTTGATATGCAATCATCATGCTAGAAATCGCTACCATCGAAAGCCCGACGAACTCAAGGTAGACAGTTAGAAAATACAAGATGGTGCTGAAGTTCGACAGAAAAACGAACGTCATATAAAGCAAAACCGTACGGTTTTTCATGCTCCGCCCTCCAAGAGTCAGCAATCTAAATCGGAATCTTGGAAAAGCATGAGGGCAAAGCTGTCAGCTATGTGTTGCAAGGCGTCAATAATCACTTGACGCCTCGAAGCCAATTAATCTCACGAAGCAAGATGACGCAATAGGTGCAGAAAAACCGTCTGGTGTCGATCGGTCCAGGAGTTTTGCCGATAGCAGAAGTAGATGGGCAAGGCTACGTCATGCGAGGCTTCAATGGAGCACTCGCTCACTTCCGATCCATCTGATGCGAGAGAAGAGCCAGAAAAACCCAATATCAATCCCCCGGCTTGAAGAAACTCAGCCTGCGCTCTGTTTCCGTATTCGACGTCGCGGAAGCGGAAATTAACCAGCTGAGCTTCGGGGCATTGATTGATTGCATTGAGACAGGGCGACAAATTAATGGGAACAGCTAACCTGCCGCCCAGTAACTCACGGACGGTCATAGCGCCCACAGATTGATGACCCGCTGGGCACGAAAGAACCTTGAGCTCCTTTTCACCCAAGTATTTCGAAGAAAGGACACTGTTCCTTGGTTCCTCAAATGAGATGGCCGCATCCGAAATGCCAAGCACAAGTGATTCAAAGCATGTAGCCGTTGGCTGATGCCACACATCAAGGTGAATCTGAGGGTGCGAGCTTTCAAACGAGTCGTACCAGTTTTCGGAAAAGAGACGCCCCCGCCCTTGAAGGCAGGGGGCGTAAAGACGGAAGTGGCCGTCGGGCGAGACGCCGTCGTCCCTCGATTGGGCGTACTTTTTAAGATCGTCGACTTGTGCCAGGATCACGCGTGCACGACGTGCAAATTCTCTGCCCGCCGGAGACAAAACAGCCTCCCCCGCCGATCGGTCGAGCAAAACAATCTGATACTCAGATTCCAACTTTTTGATTGCCGACGAAACGGCCTGCGGACTCACATGAACGGCGCGAGCTGCTTTGCGCACGCCGCCATAGTTCGCTACCGCTTGAAGGTATTCGAGTTGAGAAAGCTGCATAGATTACTCCAAAGGCAGCCAAGTCGACGGGCTACGTGTCCTCAGATGAGGTTCTCGCCCAGGTTCTTGCCGCCGAGGACATGCATGTGGAAGTGCATGACGGTCTGGCCGGCGTTGACACCCTTGTTGGAAATGACGCGGAAACCGTCCTCCAGACCCTTGGCCTTGGCGACCTCCTGGACGGCGTGGGCCATGGCGCCCATGGTCTCGGCGGGCACGTTGTCGGCGATGTCGCTGTAGTGCTTCTTGGGGATCACGAGCGTGTGGACCGGCGCCTGCGGGTTGAGGTCGTCGAAGGCGATGACCTGGTCGTCCTCATAGACAACGGTCGAGGGGATCTCGTGGTTGGCAATTTTACAGAAGATGCAATCGCACATAGCTGGTTCCTTTCTTACAGACCAAGGTAATTATATTTGGTCGAGATGCTTAGAACGAAAGGTTATCATCGGTGTTGGCGGCCTCGCCGTCGGCGAGCACGTCGTTGCCGTCGACGTCCTTAAGGAGCACCGAGACCTTCTGCTCGGCATCGGACAGGCGGGTGCGCAGGCTTTTGAGGAGCTCGACGCCGCGGGTGTAGCTCTCGAGCGACTCCTCAAGCTCCATATCGCCCGACTCCAGGCTGCGGATGATGAGCTCCAGCTCCTGCGAGGCCTGCTTGTACGTAAGCTGCTCGACCGGGGTCTTCTCTGCCATATCTGTTTCCTTTCCTAAGGGTCTATCACTGCGAAACGCGGTCTACTCGACCGTATCGACCGTTGCTGCCACGTTGCCGTCTGCCATGCGCACGCGAATGGCGTCGCCAGGCTTAAAGGTCTTGGCACTCGTAGCCACACCATCATCGCTGTACGCGATGGAATAGCCGCGAGCAAGCACTTTGAGCGGCGACAGGGCATCGAGCGACGCTGCCGCACGGCTCAGGTCGGACGCTGGCTTGCTGAGCATCGTGCGCCCTTGATGCTCTAGGCGGGAACTCGCAAGCGTGAGCGCATGGCGCTTACCATCGAGCCCCGAGGTGCTTGTAATCAGACGCTCGGGCAAGCGCTCAAAGTTGGAGCGGAATGTCCCGACCGAGCGTACTATGGCGCCCGACAGGCGATCGGCAGTCAGCGCAAGCTCCGATTCGCGACGCTCGACCATAAATGTGGGGTCGTTGAGGCACGGGCGACACGCAGCGGCATCGAGCGCATCACCCAAGCGAGCCGTATAGGTATCCCAGGCACGGCGACCGCGCTGATCGAGCATCTCCAGGTCGACCTGGGCCGACCCAATCATCGATGCCATCGCGGCACCCAGACGCTGATGGCGCGCCTCGAGCACATCGGCCAACTCCGTCATAGCCGGCGCCACCGATTCTGCCGCCGCCGTGGGCGTGGAGGCGCGTCGGTCGCTCACCATGTCGCAAATCGAGGTATCGGGCTCATGGCCAATGCCGGTCACCACGGGCACAGGACAAGCCGCCACCGCGCGGGCAAGCTCCTCGTCATTAAAGGTCATGAGGTCCTCGAAGGAGCCGCCGCCGCGCACCAGCAAAATACAGTCGGGCGCCGGCGTAATGGAAGCGGCGCGGCGCAAGCCATCAATGAGCTCGGCCGGCGCACCCTCGCCTTGAACCTTGGCGCCCACGCAGACAAGCTCGACGAGCGGGTTGCGACGGCGCAGCGTACGCTTGACGTCGTCGATTACCGCACCGGAAAGCGAGGTGACGACCGCCGCGCGTGAGCAAAACACCGGGATGCGGCGTTTGCGGGACTCGTCCATCAGTCCCTCGCGGCGTAGCTTTTCGGCCAACTGCGCCACCTGTTGACGCAGCAGACCCTCCCCCGCCAGCGAAAACGAGCGAGCGACAAAGCTCATGCGGCCCGTGGCCTTATAGAGATTGAAGCTGCCCTTAAAGCTCACCTGCATGCCGTCACGCAGATCGAAGGTACGCTTGAGATAGGCGCCCTTCCAGATGATGCAGTCGACGGCGGCCGAGTCGTCTTTAATCTGGAAGTAGCAGTGGCCGCTTCGGGCATTGGGACCACGGAAACCCGTGACCTCGCCCAGGACGGTCAGTTGCGGAATAGCATCGAGCGCACCGGCGGCGATCTCTACCGCCTGGCTCACGCTGAGCTCTTTACGCTCTTGCTCGTCCGAACCGTCGAACTCGGCGGAAACGCTATTGCCGGTTAGATTCCAGCCTGCCACGCAGCCTCCTTTCGTCATCGTGCACAAAGGCTCTGGCCCTGCGCAAATTCAAGTCCAACACATAGTACAGCGCCGCGGGGACACAAATTCCCGCGGCGCCCAGCGACCCAATTTGTTATCGGTTGGAGTTTCTGTTGTAGCGAGCCATAAGATAGAGCAGCTGAATAATCGAGGTGAGCGCCGCAGCCACATAGGTAAGCGCGGCGGCCGTCAGCACCTTCTTGGCACCGTTGACCTGCTTGGAGCTCATGCCCGACTGCTCAATATACGCCACGGCGCGGCGGCTGGCATCAATCTCGACCGGCAGCGTAACGAGCTGGAACAGCACGCTAAACGAGAAGAAGATCAGCGCGATGGTCGTGAGTCCCGCGATGTTCATAAACAGGCCCATGAGCAGCACGACGGTCCAGGTGTTCTGGGTAAAGTTGACGACCGGCACGAGGGCGGTACGTACCTTCATCATGGCATAGCCGCTTTGACGCTGCGCGGCATGGCCTGCCTCGTGACAAGCGACAGCAACGCTTGCGACCGAGCCGCCCGAACGGTTGGAATCCGACAGATACAGGTTATTGTCCTGCGGGTTGTAATGGTCGGTGAGCTCACCGGCGACGCCCTTGATACCCACGGCGTTGCAACCGTTGGCGTCGAGCATGCGGCGAGCGACCGTGGCACCCGTGTCGCCGTCCGAGCGAACCTTGGACCACGTCTTGTACGTCGAATTGATATAGCTCTGCGCAGCAAGGCCAAGCACCGTGCAGACAAGAACAACCAGCAGGTACAGCGGGTCGATGCCAAAGCCGTAACCATAGTAATAGGGCATGCGAATTCCTCCAAATCGAGTTACACGTTGGAGGCATTCTACCCACTCAGCAGACTAGGCTTCCCTATAACAACTCAATCTTTCCGTCCTTCACGGTGAGCCCCATATTGCCGGAAAGCAGATCGTCCAGGCGCGAACCCACAAGCTCAAAACGCCAGCCTTCGCGCAGGGGGCTTTGCTCAGGATGCTCGATGTAATCGGCCAGGTCATCGCGCGAGGCAATGACCGAGGTCGCCACCCCCGAGCGCTCGGCAACCAAGCGAATAAGCGCATACATCAGGTCCGTCACGCTCTCAAGCTCCGGCGAAATCTGGCGATGCCCGCGCACCATGAGCGGCAGGCGATCGTGCGGGCAGCTCGCACCGCGCTTGATGGCCATGAGCGCGCCGTCCACGTCGCGCTCCCCCAACTGGTCGGTACCGCGAATGCTACGGAACTCCTCAACGCGCACGGGATTGCGCTTAACGAGCGCCAGCAGCGTATCGTCGGACATGACCCACTTGCGCGGGATGTTGCGGCGCTCGGCGCGGTCCTCGCGCCAGGCGGCGAGCTCGCGCGCGATGCCCAACTGGTGACGGCTGCACGAATTGATGCGTTTGACCTTGCGGAACGCCTCGTGGCGATCGGCGCGATAGTGCGACTCGTCGGCCAGCGGGCGCAACTCGTCGAGCACCCAGTCCACACGGCCCAGCTCGCGCAGGCGACTCATCATCTCGGTATAGGCGACAATCAGGTACTTGACGTCATCAATCGCGTACTCGATCTGCTTATCGCTCAGCGGGCGGCGCGACCAATCGGTTAGCGACTCGGTCTTGGGCAGCGATACGCCGCAGAACGCCTGAACGAGCGCTCCATACGAAATCTGCTGGCGCTCGCCCAAAAAGGCGGCGGCAACCTGCGTATCAAAAATCGGTCGCGGCAACGCTCCCACAGTGTGGAGCATAACTTCCATGTCCTGCGAGCAGGCGTGGAAGACCTTGATCACGCTCTCGTCGGCCATAAGCTCGGCAAGCGGCGACAGGTCGTCGATCACCAGCGGATCGACAGCGACACTCTCGGCGGGGGTGGCAATCTGGACCAGGCACAGGCGCGGATGAAACGTGCACTCGCGCAAAAACTCGGTGTCGACGGCGATCGCGTCGAACTCGCGGGCGCGCTGGCAAAAGTCGACCAGAGCCTGATGTGTGGAAATGTACATATCAACCCATCGAATAAGGTTAGGCCCGAAAAACACGGGTAGGATATCGGCATTGCCCTACAACTATACTCGGTTAGTCACAGAACGGGAACGTAAGTATGCGCTGCCTTATCATCCACAATCCGGCATCGGGTCCCAGCTCAGATGAAATCTACGCATTCACGCACGCCCTTGCACAGGGCGGCGACGAGGTCGTGATGCGCTTTATCGGCGATGGCATGGAGCCCGAGGACGCCGTGGCAGACGTTCGCGAGTTCGACTGCGTGGTCGTCTCGGGCGGCGACGGCACTGTCTCCAACGTGCTCGACCAGATGCGCGGATGCGGCGTCCCCACGCTCGTCTTCCCCTCCGGCACGGCCTGCCTGTTCTTTAACAACATCGGCAATGCCCCCGAGGCAGCGGCGCTTGCCAAGGCATGTCGCGCCGGCCGCACGGTCAAAGTAGACATGGGCGAGCTCTTTTGGCTCGACGAGAACGGCAACGAAAAGCGCCATGGCTTTATCATCATCGCCGGTTCGGGCTTTGACGCCGAGATCATGATGAAGGCCGCCCCCACCAAAAACGACATCGGCGAGATCGCCTACTTCCTCTCCGCTCTCGCCACGCCCAACCCCACGGTGGCGCACTTTACCATTGAGCATGATGGCATTGTTGAGGAGCTCGACGGCATCTGCTGCATGGCGGGCAACACGTCTGTCATCCAAAACGACATCAACCTGTTCCCCAACTGCCGTATGAACGATGGCATGGTCGACATCGTCGTTATTGAGCCCGTGCGCACGGTGCAGTTGCTCCCCACGGTAATCACCGCCGCGCTCGACCCCGCCGGCAAGGTACTCGGCCGCCCGCAGTTTAAGATCATCCAGACCAAAGAAGCCAAGATTACCTGCACGCCATCGCTCGGTATGCAGTTTGATGGCGAGATCATTTCCAGCAACTCCGGCGTCTTTGGCGCCCGCGCGCTACCGCAATGCCTTGATATCATCGTCGACGAATTCTCGCCGCTCGGAAAATAGGAGGACCCCCGTGAACGACAACCCCATCCTTGGCTTTATCGTCATCGTTTTGGCCATGCTCGTCGGCTATGCCATTAACGTGATTCACCGTCGAAAGAAGTAGCCATTACTCTTAGACGGCCCGTGCAGCCCGGACCCCTCGCCGGCATGAAACCACATGCCGGCGAGGGGTCCGCTTTTTTCTTGACGCTTTATTTAGCTACATTTTTCGCTGGCGTTATACAAATTGATTTCCCACTAAATGAGTTCAATTTACCGTTAATCGCATATTTCGCTACGCTTATCGAGTAAATAACTTTCATGAATGTATATTGTTTCGAATTCGTTACGCTAAGGGGGTGTAATTATTGGGTGAAGCCCTCTGGAGACAGAGGGCTTTCGCACGCTGGGAGGGAATATGAGTAAAACTCATCCCGTCAACGCGCTCAAGAAGCTTGGCATAGGCCTTGCATTTGGAGCTGCAACCATCATGTCCATGCCGACATCTGCGCTCGCCTGCACGCAGATGTACATGGGCAACAAGCTGACGGCCGACGGTGACACGTACTATGGCCGCGCCGAGGACTTCGATAAGCGCTACCTCAAGCACTTTGGCATTGAGCCTTCTCACGGCCCGGGGCATACGTACGGCTCGGACGAGTCCGCATTCATGTATACCTCGACCAAGACCACGTATCGCTACACCTATGTACGCGACCATCCCTCCCAGTGGCACGGGCGCTATGATGCCTACTCTGAGGCAGGCATCAATGAGAAGGGCGTGTCCTGCTCCGCAACGCTGACCACCGGCATGAATGCTGATGCTGAGGCAGCAGACCCCCTGACCAAAACCGGTATTGGCGAGTACAGCTACGGCAGCGTTATCTTAGGTGAAAGCGCCAATGCACGTGAGGGCGTCGAGCTCCTCGGCAAGATCATCGACGAGCAGGGCGCCTGCGGCAACGATCAGATTATCATCGCCGACAGCAACGAGACTTGGCTGTTTGCCGCACTTTCCGGCCACCAGTGGATCGCCATGAGGCTCACTGACGATATCGCCTCGCTCAACCCCAACATCGGCAACCTCAACTACAAGGTTGACCTCACCGACACCGCGAACTGTCTCCACTCTGCGACCATCGAGTCCATGCCCAAGGAGAATGGCTTCGCCAAGTACTTCGATGACGGTCAATTTGACGTTGCCCAGACCTACGGCGAGGCAATTAGCGAAAAGGCCATGCATTCTTGGGCCCGTTATGTCCAGGGTCGCGCCTACTTCGGTGTGCCGCTCACCGAGGGCACCGACTACGAGATCGTCAAGGACGAGCGCGAAGATGCTCGTGCCACGACCGGCGCCCTGGTTAGCAAGGCGCAGCCGCTGTTCTTCCAGCCCGGCAAGTCCGACTGGAACACCTTTGAGATGATCCGCGCGTTTGGCAACCGCGGCGAGAAGGTCCCGGGCCTCAACGCCAACACCGACGGCGCCTACGCCATTGGTACCGAGACCAACACCGAGGTCAATCTCTTCCAGATCCGTCAGGGCATGGACCCCGAGATCGCGACCATCCAGTGGGAGATGCTCTCCCGCGCCGCCTACTCCGTCGCCATCCCCTACTACTCCGCACTGCTCACCGAGGTTAGCCCGTACTACAGCGACCAGACCGTCTCCTTCGATCACTGCGAAGAGGAGGACATCGTGAACAACGAGGAGCCCGAGAACTCCATCAACTATGTCCTCATGGACATCAGCTCCCTGTGCTTCGAGCACCGTGAGCAGCTCGGCACCGGCGTTCGCGCCTACCTCGACGCTCTCCAGAACGAGCTCATCGAGCAGAACCTCGAGGTCGACAAGGCCATGCTCGCCGAGACCACCACTGAGGGCCGCACCGCCCTGGCCAACAAGGCCGGCAACGCTGCCACCAAGAACACCTATGTCAAGTGCAAGGCCCTGCTTCAGGAGATGCGCGCTTATCTGAAGGCTGAGGACTTCAGCAAGCCCTTCACCCCGAGCGACCTGAACACCGAGACCAACGGCCTCAAGGTGTCCATCACCTACGCCAAGGACGCCCTCGCCACCGAGCAGCCCGGTACCCCCGACAAGCCCGAGCAGCCCGGTACCCCCGACAAGCCCGAGCAGCCTGGCACTCCCGAGAAGCCCGAGCAGCCCGGTACCCCCGACAAGCCCACCAAGCCGAGCACCACGACCACGGTGACCACCAACAAGACGAACACCAAGGGCAACCTGCCCACCACCGGTGACCGTTTTGATGGCCGCATGGTGGCTGCGTTCGCCGCTGCCGGCGTCGTCGTCATCTCCGCAGGCGGTTACTTCCTCTACCGTCGCAATAAGGAGTAACGTCTTAGCTGAGCGGGCGAGGCAGCAATGGCAGCCTCGCCCGCTCAGCCCGCTCTTTTGACCGACGGGAAACCCGCCTGACATCTTTTCAAAAAAGATTTCCCCGCATACACTTCGCTGTGCTATAGTGCAGCGCAACAGCAACTAGGTGCGACCGCGCCACGGCATCACGAAAGGAGCCACCAACATGAAGAACACGATGACGTCTCTCAACAACTGGTGGTGGCGTGATGCGAATACGATCGGTCGACAGTGAGTCCCTCACGCCTGTTTTTGCGCTCTAGGTGATTGGAAGGCCTCCGGTTTCGACCGGGGGCTTTTTTCTATCTCGAGCCCGATCGCATTCGCATCACGCGCCTCCGCTTTTCTCTTGCAATCCCCTTCCGAAAGGATTTTCACCATGTCTCAGAACACCACCGCCACCCAGCCCCGCACCGTCCAGACCGCCGATCGCGGCAAACTCGATGTCCGCGCCCTCGTCCTGCTCGCCATCCTGCTCGCCGCCGGCTTCATCCTCAACTTTACCGTCGGCAAGGCAATCTCGGGCATCTCGGGCGGCATGATCAGCCCCGAGTTCATCATCTCGGCCTTCTGCCTCACCATCCTGGTCGTTCGCCCTAACATCGGTCAGGCGCTCGTCATTGGCCTCATCTCGGCTGCTGTGATCCAGATCACCACCACTTCGCCGTTCGTCGATTTTGCCGCCGAGGGCATCGCCGCCATGCTCATGGCCGGCATCGTCAACGCCGCCGGCAAGAACGGTCAGGTCAAGCCCGCCATCGCCATCGTCGCAACCTTCCTGACCACCTTTGTCTCCGGCGCCATCTTCATGGTCATCAAGATGGCCATGCTCGGCGTGGTCGGCGAGCTCGCCGCCGCCATGTTGCCCGTCGTCGCCATGACCGCCGTCTTTAACGCCATTCTGGTCGGCGCCCTCTACCTGCCCATCCAGAAGGCCCTGAAGCTCAACTAACCCACAGTGCCCCATCGGTAAAGACTGTCCCAAACAACTAGCTCTTGGGAACGTTCTTAAACGACTAGTCATTAAAGAACGTCCCCAATGACTATGAAAGGTATCCATGGAAACGATCATCAACGTCGACGATGTCTCGTTCTCCTATGGCACGCAGACCGAGCAGGCGCTTAGCCACATCTCGCTCAGCGTGAACAAGGGAGATTTCATCGGCATCATCGGGCCCTCGGGCGCCGGCAAGTCCACGCTTGCCGCCTGCCTGTCGGGCGCCGTGCCCCACCACTACACCGGCACGTTCTTTGGGTCCGTCATGGTTGACGGTCACGACACCTGCGAAGTCTCGCTCACCGACGTGTCGCAAATCGTCGGCAGTGTGCTGCAAGACATCGACACGCAGATGGTCGCCTCCGTGGTTGAGGATGAGATGCTCTTTGGCCTCGAGAACTTTGGCGTGCCGCACGACCAGATTGAGCAGCGCGTCACCGAAACCCTCGAGACCGTCGGCATCAGCGACCTGCGCGACCGCGAGATCGCCACCCTCTCGGGCGGACAGAAGCAAAAGGTAGCCATCGCTGCCATCCTCGCTATGCGTCCGCGCGTGCTCGTGCTCGACGAACCCACCGCGGCGCTCGACCCCGCCAGCTCCACGCTGGTCTTCGAGACCCTGCGTGAGGCCAACCGCGCACTCGGCATCACCATCGTCGTCGTTGAGCAAAAAGTCGCCCTGCTTTCGGAGTATTGCAACCGCGTGCTCGTGCTCAATCATGGCGAAATCGCGCTACAGGGCGAGCCGCACGAGGTCTTCGCACACGCCGATGAGCTCCGCGCCATCGGCGTCGATTGCCCGCGTGTCACGCGCATTTTCAACAGCCTCGAGGTCGATGGCCTGGCCAGCGGCACTCCCTGTTTGGATGTTGATGAGGCCGAGCGCCTGATTTCGGGCATCGTCGACCCCGCACACGCAAGCAGCGACATTCAGGCACCCGCCGGCTCACCGCACGCACCGTCGTTGCGCCCGCACGCCAAGGACGCCGAGCCCGTGCTCACCTTCGACCATGTTGAGTTTGCCTATCCCAATGGCGGCGCCGCCGTCCACAACCTCAACCTGACCCTCTATCCCGGCGAGCTCGTGGGCATCGTCGGCCAAAACGGCGCCGGCAAGACCACGCTCACCAAGCTGCTCACAGGCCTGCTTAAGCCCGCCTCGGGCAGCGTGCGTGTCACGGGACTGGATACCGCAGCCGTTCCCACAAGCCGCATCGCCCGCGAAGTCGCAACCCTCTTCCAAAACCCCGACCGCCAGATCTGCAAGGACACTGTGCTCGACGAGGTCGCCTTTGGCCTGGAGCTTGCCGGCATCGACCGTGCCGAGGCGCTGCGTCGCGCCCAGCTCGTCATCGACCGCTTTGGCTTGCCGGCCGACGAGGCGCCCTTCTCGCTCTCGCGCGGTCAGCGCCAGATGGTGGCACTCGCCTCCGTCGTGGTCGTAGAGCCCAAAATCGTGGTGCTCGACGAGCCCACGAGCGGCCTTGACTACCGTGAGTGCATGACCGTCATGGAAACCGTGCGCACCATGGCCGAGCGCGGCTGCGCCGTCATCATGGTCTGCCACGACATGGAAGTCGTATCCGACTTTGCCGAGCACATCGTGGTGATGGCCGACGGCCGCATCCTCGAGCGCGGCCGCACGCACGAGCTGTTCTCGAACTGCGAGCTCATGCAGCAAGCCTACGTTGAGCCACCTCAGGTCATAGAGCTTTCTCGTCGTCTGGCATCCTCCGTCTCTCCCGCCTTTGCACAGGTGAGCGAGGTCACCGATATCGTTCGCATTACCGAGGAGATGGTCCACCGTGGTTAACGTCATCGACTATATGCCGGGCGATACACTGCTGCACCGCTTGAACCCGGTCGTCAAACTGGGCCTTGCCGCCGCCATCATCATCGGCATCTTCCTGTCCGATACCTACGTGGCGCTGTTGGGCTTTTTGGCGCTCACCCTTGCACTGGGCGCCTACGCCGGCGTCGTCGACCGTCTGCTCTCACTACTCAAGCTGCTGATTCCGCTCGCGCTTATCATGCTGGTGCTTCAGCTGGCCTTTATGCGCGACGGCAACGTGGTGTGGGGCTTTATCACCGACACGGGCCTCATTACCGGATCGAAGGCCTGCCTACGCCTGTTGGGCGTGGCGCTGCCACTCATCCTCATGCTTATGGTGACCAAGCTCAACGACCTCGCCAACGCCTGCGTCGAGGTGCTGCACGTGCCATATCGCTATGCCTTCACCTTTACCACGGCACTGCGCTTTGTGCCGGTATTTGGCCAGGAAATGAACGCCATCATGGAGGCGCAGACTGCACGCGGCGTCGAGTACGACACCAAGAACCCCATCAAGAAGCTTAAGCTCATGCTGCCACTGTGCGTGCCACTGCTCATCTCGAGCGTGGGCAAGACCGATGCCACAGCCTTGGCGGCAGAACAGCGCGGCTTCTATCTGCGTACACGCGCCAGCTCGTACAAGCGCTACCCCATCAAGGGCCTGGACATCGCCGTGCTCATCGTCAGCATCGCCCTCATCGCCATCGGCTTCCTGTTCTAGTTCACCACCGACAGCAACCACCCAACGCAAAAGGCCCCGGCTCGCACCAAACGAGCCGAGGCCTTTACTGTTTTCCCAGATAAAACCTGCCAAAATAAACCTGTCCCTTTTTGGCAGGTCGGATGCTAGAGGCGGTAGGGGGCGCCGCTGCGGATGATGGACTCGCGTACCAGGACATCCATCGCATCGAGGGTGATCTCGGGCATCTCGCGATACTTCTGCAACACCGAAAGCTCCGTGCAGGCCAGAATGACGCGGTCGCAGCCGCTGCGGGCGAACTCCCACATCACGCGATCGAACTTATCCATATCGGGTTCGCGCCCGGCCTTCACATCATCGTAGATGAGCGACATCACGTCGGCCTGACGCTTCTCACTGGGATAGACGACCTCAGCGCCCGCCGCCTCGCACTCGCGGCCATAGACGCCGGCGCCCACGGTGCCATCGGTGCCCATGATGCCAATCTTGTGCACCGGCTCGGCGGGCATACTCAGGTTGGGATCGAACTCGCACTCCCCCATCACCGCACCCGCCAGGGCATAACGCACCGATTCGCGCGGCATATGGATAATCGGCACCTTGGTAAACGACTGAATCTGATCGTAGAAGTAGTGCGATGTGTTACAGGGAATCGCTATGTGCGCGCAGCCCAGCGACTCGAGTGCTTGGGCACACTCCTTCATGGTCGCCAGCAGCTCGGTATGCTCACCGGTCTTGATGGCCAGCGTGCGGTCGGGCATGGTCGACTTGGAAAGCACCACCATGTCGATATGCTCCTGGTCGCACGTAGCCGCCGTATGGCGTACTACCTGGTCGTAGTAATACGACGTGGCCTCGGCGCCCATGCCGCCGATAACTCCCAGCTTTTCCATCGCCGCCTCCTTGGTGACGCCCACGCAATTGCGCGTATCATACCCGCGCCCGCCCGATACATACCGGACGGGCGCCACGCTCGTCTACTTGTAATACGTCTTGAACAGCTTATAGTGACGCAGCTTGGTGTGCCACATGCGCAACCAGCGGTTAAAGACAAAGTCTCCCTTCATAAACGAGGGATCGGCGCCCTTGCCCTCCTTGGCAAGACGATGCACCTTCGCGCGCAGCTCGGGAGCCTTGACGTACTTGTCGACGACGCCCATGGGAACGACCATCCACAGCGCCTCGTCCTTCGCCGTCACAAACTCCGGCTCAAACGGGCGGTTATAGACGTACTCATCCACCACGTACTTGGCAACGTTAAAGCCGCTGTTGGTTACGTAGTAGTTGCTGCGGCCCTGACGGGTGTTGAAGTCAAAGAACTTAAACGAGCCATCGCGCTCGTCATACTTGACGTCAAAGTTGGAATAGCCCACAAAGTGAAGGTCCTTGAGCAGCTTGCGCACGCCACTCATAAGCTCATCATTGGGCTCGGTGATGATGCAGGCGTGATTACCGACGCCATGGGGCTGATGCTCCTCGAGCAGCACGTGACCAAGGCACATCATGCGAACCTTGCCGTTGCGGTCAGAATAGCTGGTGAGCACGCGCATGTACTCGTCGTTGCCGGGCACGCGATCCTGCAAAATCAGGTCATCGGTGTAGCCACTGGCATAGGAATCGCGGATAACCTGCTCCAGCTCGGCGCGGTCGGCAATCTCATAAGCCTTCTTCTGACCCTCGAACTCATGCTGCCACCACATGATGCCGTCGGAAGGCTTCAGGATCATCGGGTAGGGAAAGTCGATCTGGTCGAGCACCTCGGCGGGAGCCTCACCCTGAGCGTTGAGCATCGCCATGGTAAAGGTAAACGTATGCGGATAGGGCACACCGTGCTTCTCGCACAGCTCGTAGAAGATCTCCTTCTTCTGGCACTGCTCAAGCATGCTATAGGGCGCGTAAGGCGCAACGATGTTATCCGCCAGCTCGTTGGCATCCTTGGCCTGGGCCACCAGGGCAACATAGTTATCGCCGCAGCCCATCAGGACAATCGTCTTTTCGGCATGTGCCCGAGCGATACCGTTGACGGTCTTAAGCATCACGGGCATGGTGTCGATATCCACGTTAGGCGTGTAGTCGATAATCTGGCTGCGATACGCAGGGCCCGTCTGATACTTGCCAAAGACCAGGCTCTTGACCTGATACTCCTCGTAGAAGGCGCGCGCCACCGAATACGCGTTGATGTCGCCGCCGAGCAGCACGGGAATAAACTCGCGCTCTGTAAACTGCAATGCCATGGAAACTTCCTATCATGAACTGCCCACACGACGGGCGGTCTTTGTGCAACTGATTTATTCTAGCGTGCCGAGCCGCCGGCACCCAAAGCTCCACCGTATCTATGGCAATCGGCGTAATTATCCAGCATGAAGGCCAAGCTCACCGCGATGGGACCTTGTAGTTGCAAAACCCCACGTGAGGGCAACTTTTACAGCCAAAACCCTCACAAACAGGGTGCCGTAACGTTAAAGTTGAACTCTATGGTTTCTCAACAATTCACCATTCCCGCAGGTCAAGGCCAAAGCCTCAAGTTCAACTTGACCCTTTAGAACCTTTAAGGTTCAAGTTGAGGTCGAAAGCAGTAGTAGAATACACCTCGACCAATAACCTACGATTGATTGCAGAGGGACTGGATGCAGCATTCGAACCATCGCACCGCAGCGCTCATCGCGTCGAAGCCGGCTCGTATCATCACGAGCGCCGCGCTCGCCGTCGCGCTGACGGCCACGCCGATGCTCTCCCCCGTCGCGGCCTATGCCGCCTCGCAGGCAACGCAGGATCAGCTTTCCGCCGCCCAGAAAAAAATCGAGGACGCTACGAGCGCCTACAACGACGCCCGTACCAAGCTCGAGGATCTGCAAAAGCAGATCGACTCCAATGAGGCGAACATCGATAAGATTGAGGCCGAGCTACCCGAGCAGCAGGCCAAGGCAAGCTCCGCCATGCGCGATCTGTATAAGTACCAGAAGGGCACCAGCCCCATCGTGAGCTTCCTGGTGAACACGCAGAGCTTGGGTGACTTTATCACCACCTGCAAATACACCAACCAGATTACGAGCTCGAGCGTCGACGAGATCGAAGAGCTTAACAAGATGCAGACCGAGCTCGAGCAGAACAAAACCGAGCTCGATCAGGCCAAGTCTCAGCTCGAGGGCGAGCAAAAGAATGCCGAGGACGCACTGGCCCAGGCACAGCAGCTTCGCAACGAGGCGCAGGCAAAGGCCGAGCAGGAAAATGCCGCCGAACTGGCTAAGCTCGAGGCCGACAAAGCCGCTGCCGCCGAGAAGCTCGCGGGCACCGGCGTGAGTGGCAATAACTCCAACAGTCAGGCCACCAACTCCAACACCACCATCGACACCACGGTGAACAACTCCAACAGTGGCAATTCCGATTACGACTCGTTCATTAACGAGTGGACGAGCCGCATCGACAACTACCTCGCCGGCTCCCCCATGGCAGGCCAGGGCTATAACTTTGCCGTCGCCGCCTGGAATACCGGCGTCGATCCCCGTTGGTCCCCCGCCATCGCCTGCATCGAGAGCAGCAAAGGCCTCTATTGCGCCGGCTCCTATAACGCCTGGGGCTGGAGTGCCCGCGGCGGTGGTTGGCGTAGCTTTGGCAGCTGGAGCGAGGCTGTCTCCGCCCACGTTGCCTACCTGGGTGCCAACTATGGCTCCACGCTTACCCCGGCAGCCGCCAAGAAGTACTGCCCGCCCACGTGGCAGGACTGGTACAACAAGGTCGCTTCCCAGATGAACCGCATTTAGGCTCGCAAGCCTCAACTGCAAAGGGCCCCCAAACGGGACCCCTTTTCTTTGGCCTTGCTAGACCAGAATTGGCATGCAGGCATAAGTGAGTGTTGGAAAAGTCGCTTGAGACTGAAACCCCTTCCGAAGGCAAGGTGATCCCACCACAACGTTATGGCGCGAGTGTGTCAACGGGAGCAACGATGATGCCATCGGGCGTTGTATGAACCGGCATGCCGAACCCAATGATGATGAGTTTTGCCACAGGCGGCTTCTCGCCACGCTCGACCAGCTTTCGCTCCAGCCGAAGCAGATTTGCAGATGCCTCGGGGATTTGAGGGCTTCCAAGCTTCACCTCCACGGCAATCCAAGTTCCATCGCGCCTGTGGATAACTGCGTCAACCTCGAGATCGTCGGCATCGTGGTAATGGGACACCAACGAGTCATTTGCGGCGGCGTAAACCTTGAGGTCATGCAGGACGAGGGATTCGAAAAGCAACCCCAGTGTCTTCGGGTCAGATGCCAACGACTCCGGATTTGCTCCGAGCAGCGCAACGGCAAGCGAAGGATCGGTGAGATGCCTCTTCGCCCCCTGCCGCAGCTTCACCGGAGACCTGAGCGCTGGATGCCAAGCGGGGATATCGTCGACGATATTGATTCGTCTCAGGGCGTCCATGTATCTGGAGACCGAGTTCTTCGAAACGCCGGTACCGATATCTTTGTCAATAGACTTTGAGCCAGCAAGCGTCGACTCATTCCGCGCTAGCGATGCCAAAAGAGACCTGACCTTGACCGGATCGCGCTTAACGCCATCAGTTCTAGAAACATCCGATTCGCATACGCCATCAACATAGGCAGCGGCTATCTGCATGGCATCGTCAGTCGTTTTCCCCATCGCCTGAGGCCAACCGCCACGACACAGCAAATCGGCGATTCCGGCGATGCCGGAGATTGACCCGACAGCCTGCTTGGCAGGGTAACCGGAAAGAAGCGTTCCAATCGAAACCGCGCCAGAAGAAACGCCAAGCTCGAACATCGTCATGGTGTCCATTCGCAACCTAGCTATTCGTCCAACGCCGCTATGCATCGGCTGCATCGAATCCCGAGGCGTTGCCGAACCCGTAAGAATAAACTGACCGGATTCTCCCCTCCTTGCATCGCACTCGAAACGCACGGCATCCCACAGCTTCGGCTCTTCCTGCCATTCATCGATGAGCCTGGGAGATAGCCCTGCTAATGCTTGCGCCGGATCGATCCGTGCCAGCTGGAGAGCGGAAAAATTTCCAGCCGGATCGGAAAGAGACAAGGATGAATTAGCAAAACGACTAGCCGAAGTAGTCTTTCCGCACCACTTTGGACCCTGAATGAGGACCGCACCGAAGATATTGAGATTACGGCTGATTGCCTTATCGATGCATCTATCTACATACCTATCCACACGGCCTCCTTCTTGACTTACCCATATTAGGTATTTTACCAGCTGTGTGGTGACGATTGACGGAAATTTGTGGTGAGGATTGATGGCGAATTATGGTGACAATTGACAGAATTCTGTGGTGACAATTGACGGCGCTTCGAAGCACGGAGCAATTTAACCGTCACAACACCTATGGCGATGGGCACTCGCCCCGCCCACGAGGCAGGAGTGGTACAACAAGGTTGCAACCAGATGAACCGCATTTAAGCGCTACTGCAAAGGGCCCCAATCGGGACCCTTTTCTTATAGCGGTACATTGCATTAAGCGACTATGCCGGTTGCGTTGCCGACGGCAATAATCACGATCATGATGACGCACATAATTCCCAGCGCCTTAAGCCACAGCGTGACAAACTCACGGCCCCGATAACGATCAAGCACGGGAAAGCGGCGCCGAAGCCTGCGGCGGTCGAGCATGCCAAACGAGATGAGCACCACCATGCCATCGACCATAAGAAAATACTCAAGGGCCAAAAACCACGTTGGATAGCTGCGGTTGGCTCCCGTGGGCTGGAATACGGCAAAATGGCTTCCGACCAGTAGCAGCAAGGTTGCCGCATAGATCATGCCGTTCCATATACGCCCAATGGGTTCCGGGATCCGTGAAAGCAGGCTCTTGCGGCGAGGAGTCACCGAAGAGACTTCCTTGGGCCGCCGCCCGGAAGACGGCGCCATTTGCGGAGCAGCCTGCGCCATTGAAGGCGCCGTCGTGCTATTCGAGCCAGGCTCAGGCAGACACAGCCCGTATGCCGCGCGCGCAGCGTGTCCGAGCGCCTCGGCACTTGCAAAGCGCTTGGCCGGATCGAGCGCCATGGCCATGCAAATGACATCAGCCAGCGCCGCGGGGACGTCGCACGCCTCGCATTGCTCGCGCATATTCTGACCCGGCTTAGGGTCAGCCCCCGTCAGACAAAAGAACAGAAGCGCGCCGAGCGCATAGACATCGCTGCGCACGCTCGTCTGCCCAAAACCATATTGCTCGGGTGGCGCATAGAGTCGCGTTCCAAACTTAACCGTGTCGGCATCGGCCCCGTCACGCCACACCCGCGCGATTCCCAGGTCGATAATCACCAGCGACGAGAAGGTCATGCCAGCATCGGCCGCATACCTCACGCCCGATACGATGATGTTCGAGGGTTTAAGGTCGCGGTGGATTACCGGTACCCCCGACTCCCCCGCAGCTGCAAAACCAGCATGCAGCTCGCCCACCGCTTCACACAAAACGGGATACAGCCCGCGGGCATAATCGGGCGTCGCCCCCAAGCGTCCCACCAACGCCTCGAGTGTCTCGCCTTCGACATACTCCATCACCACGTCGAGCTCGTCGCCCACACGGCGGCAATCGACGATTCGGGGCAAGTGCTCAAAACGACGACCGGCGCGCTGGGCCACAAACAGGCGCTCATATGCTCCGCCAATCTGCACCGAAGCATCGATGCGCTTGCGGACAAAGGGGCCGAGAGACCCGCCACCAGAGCCCTCAAAATAGACGAGTTCGGTCGTCTCGACATCCGAGAGCTTGAGCACGCGCTCCACACGATAGCTGTCATCGCGGTCGAGCGACGCCAAATGCTCGACAAGCGAAGCAGTCAGCTCATCATCGGAATATGTTGGGCTCTGAGTATCCATAGCGTCCATCATAACGCAGGGCGCGGACACCCCATGTTGTCCGCACCCCGTTCGTTTGCATGGTTATTCTGGTGACACAACCGGCTCAGCCATCGGCCACTAACTCACCGTTTCCTCGCCAAAGCGATACAGCTCTTCATTGACCTTTTGGAGGCTACAGCCACGGTCGATGCAAAAGATAATGATTGCATCGCGACGGTCCTTGCAGTTGAGGACGCTCACTCCGGCAGCCGTCAGGGCGCGGTTGGTCTCTTTCATCGACAGCGCCATTGCAAAGGCAATCTGCAGCACCTTATTGCGGCTCGGATTGCGCGAACCGATAAAGATCTGATAGCCAAAGGTCTCGTTGAGGTCGGCCATACGCACCACGCGCGAACGCTCGAGCCCCTTCTCTTGCAGCAACTGCTTTAAGTAATCCGAAAGCGACGGGGCGGCAAAGTCGTGTTCCTTGATATAGCCATCGATACTCGGCGCATCAAGAAGCTCGTTGAGCAACTCGTCCGTCAGCTTTTTATCGGGCACGCGGCCTCACCTCCCATACGGCGCAACGGTAGCGACATGTTAGGCCAGCACCCAGCTTGCAGCGGCAGACTTATCAAACACGTTGGCAAAATAGAGAGCCTTCTTGATGTCACCATCAAAGTAGATATTGCCCGCCACGGAGCCACCGGCGGCAAGGGTACCAGACTGCAGCTCATCGGAACCCTCGCTGTAATAACCCTGGTTCTGCTGCGCACCGTTGGCGTCCTCGCCCTTCCAGTCGTAGATATTGTAGTCCGCGCCCTCATCGCCATTGTTGACGTACGTGACGTGAATGCCCGTCATGGTCGAACCGTCAAAATTGGTAAGCCCGGTCTGCACGGAATCGACAGTAACGGAAAGACCGCCAGCCGTGGTCACGGTCGTGCCGACGGCCAGGTCGGTCGTTGGCTGTTCCTCCTTTTTCGACTCCTCCTTCTTATCTGCGTCGCCGGCGTCCTCGATAACGGTCGCCTTATCGCTGCCACAGCCCGCAAGCAGGCCGGCAGTCCCCAAGGCAACGGTGGCGAACGCTCCAAGCGCAGCGCGACGGCTCAGCAGCACTTCGTTTTCGAGCTTTTTCATCATGCATCCTTCCTACGATCCGGCTACCGCGCCGGCACACAGCACATCGTAGGAAGGATTGAACTTGAATTCATTAGCTGTGAGCTAAAGTGCGGTAAACGGCCAATGCAGTTATCCGAATGCCGAGCAAACGCACTTTGCGCGACCGTCTGCTGGCAGTGCATCAACCCACCGTGACGGATTCCCCGGTAAAGGCACTGATCATCAACAGGGCAAAGAACACCAGGTAGCTGACACTCAGCGGGTACGCAATGATCAAGAAGGCGACCCATCCAACATTGGTCTTACCATCGGCACGACGTTGCTCGCGAGAACGGCACAGCCAGACCGTCACGCCAATGGCCACAATCAGCAACACGAGTGCCGCTGCTGCCACCCCGGCAAGCGCAAACATCACGCCAATGCTCACAGCAATAAACGGAAGCAACAACAAGCCGCATCCACACCCACCGGGACTATAAACGGCAGATTGTCGGCGTCGCCTCATCGCCACCCCCCATCATCTTTGAGCACTACAGTGCGATGGCCTGCTGAACAGGAACGATCTTATCGAGTTCCGGTTCAATCCGCCTTTTCTCGGCCTCAAGATCAAACGCCACCTGAGCGCGCAGCCAATAACCATCCGTCAGGCCAAAATAACGGCAAAGACGGAGGTCGGTGTCGGCCGTCACGCGACGTTTTCCCAAGACAATCTGCCCGATACGCTGAGCCGGAATCCCGGTCTCTTTCGCAAGGCGATATTGAGAAATGCCCATGGGAACAAGAAACTCCTCTTTGAGAAGCTCACCAGGAGTCACCGGCGACAACAAATCGGCCGAAGTCTCATCACTTGTGATAATCGACGATTTCGACATTCCAAGCCATCTCCTGTCTCCACTCAAAACAGACCCGATAGCGCTCGTTAACACGGATGCTATATTGACCGGCACGATCGCCCTTCAAAGCTTCCAGGCGGTTGCCCGGTGGAACGCGAAGATCATCAAGCGAAGCACAAACCTGCAGTTGGCGAATCTTCCTCAACGCAACACGCTCAAAGGGCACGAACCTCCTGACCCGCACACCCATGGCAAAGCGTTCGGTATCCTCATCTTTATACGATGCAATCATAGTATCGCCTTACGTTAGTAACGTCAAACGTTTCTACAGACTTACATCTCTATTATATCGTACGTTTGTTCGTGTTTTCTAGATCATATAGTCCTTCACGCCTTAGTCAAGCAAAAGCAATCGTTTGTAGACATCGAGGCCTTTGAGTAGGATTTCCTCGTCAAAGAGCATGGTATCGGTATGCAGGGCGCTTGTGGCATAGGCAGGGCAGCCATCCGAATCGCTCGGGTTTTCTTGTCCCTCCGGCACGCCCGTGCCCAGCAGGAAGAACACGCCCGGCAGATGGCGCTGATAGAACGCGAAATCCTCGGCAATCAGCAGCGGCTCGTCCACGAGCTGCAGCTCGGGCAAGGCAGGCGCGACGCTGCCAAATAACTCGGGGTCGTTATCGACCGGCGGATAGCCCTCGGCAAAGTCGAGATCGTACGTGCAGCCCGTTGCAGCGCATGCCTCGTCGAGTACACGGCGCACGCCCTCACGCGCACGGTCGAACATGTCGTCCGTAAACACGCGCAGACTGCCGGCAACATGGGCCTCCCCCGCCACCGCATTGCAGACGGTACCGGCCTGCAGCAGGCCAAACTTGCCGATACAGGGCTCGTCGGTGCCCAGCTCGTCCATCAGCTCGCGCTCGGCAACCAAAAACTTCGCTGCCGCCAACGCGGCATCGTGCGATTCGTTTACGGGAACGCCGTAGGTCTTGGCGATATGGATGCTTGTCCCGTGAATGTGCACGTGCGTCTCGCTTGAGCGCGCCAGCAGCGGACCGGAACAGCTCGCCAACGTGCCGGCGGGCAAATCGGGCCATACGTGGAAGCCAAAGATGCGATCCGCCCCGTAGCGCTCGAATACGCCGCTCTCGCACACCGTCTTGGCGCCACCAGTCGTCTCCTCGGCCGGCTGAAACACAAAGAGCACATTGCGCTTAATGGCGCCCGGCTGCTCACGGATCGTACGGTCGACGAAGGTTGCCGCCGCAAGCGCCATGGCCATGTGACCATCGTGACCGCACGCATGCATCTTACCGGGATGCGTCGAGGCAAAGGCCGCGCCCGTTGCCTCCGCGATGGGCAGGGCGTCCATGTCGGCGCGAATCGCCGTGGCATGCACGGCGCCCGTGCCGGCATCGAAGAAGGCGCAGACGCAGCTGGGACACGGATGGGTCACCTCGCAGGCGAGCGGCGCCAACACGCCCTCAATATAGGCGATAGTCTGCGGAAGATCGAAGTCGAGCTCCGGAATGCGGTGCAGGTCGCGACGATAACGACGGAGTTCTTGGAGCTCGGTCATAGAGGTTCCTTTCATGGGTGCGCGTCGGTTGCCATCTATTGTGCCGCAAGATTGCTACACCCTTATTTCCAGCATATCCTTGCATTTTTTAAACGTTATATACGAATACTCTTGTTTGGTAAAGTGCAACGTGGTAGGGTCTTTACCACTTGATAGAGGCGCGGGCACGAAGAACCGCGGGCGAGCCGGCAGGCTTTGACCCCGTGGGGAGGCGAAACCCGCCGAACTGGGTTTTTCGGGCACGAACAACCTGGTGGGCCTGCGGGAAACACCCGCAGGACTGTCTGCAGCAATGCGGGAGCGCTATCCGGACATTGGGTCCACGCTATGCGGATTCGATGCGCAGATGGCGCCGTCTGGATAGCGAGGTTTACGGGACATGGCATTGACCCCCAACGAGGCATATGCGGCCAAACAGCCGTTTGTGGACAAGGTAACGCTCGAGCATATCGTCGAGCAGTTCCCCACGCCGTTTCATCTATACGACGAGGCGGGCATCCGCCGCAACATGCAAGAAGTGCGCGACGCCTTTGCATGGAACCCGGGCTTTAAGGAATACTTTGCCGTCAAGGCCAACCCCAACCCGGCGCTCATCTCCATTCTCAACGAATACGGCTGCGGCTGCGATTGCTCGAGCTATACCGAGCTCATGATTGCCCGCTCGCTGGGCATCACGGGACACGACATCATGTTCTCGTCTAACGACACGCCAGCTGCCGACTTTGAGCTCGCCGACAAGCTGGGCGCCATCGTCAACTTTGACGACATCAGCCACATCGAGTTCTTTGAGCGCGTCGCAGGGCCCATCCCCAAGACGGTCAGCTGCCGCTTTAATCCGGGCGGCCTGTTCCAGCTCTCCAACGGCATCATGGACAACCCGGGCGACTCCAAATATGGCATGACCACCGAGCAGCTCTTCGAGGCCTTCCGCATACTCAAGGCCAAGGGCGCTGAGGACTTTGGCATCCACGCATTCCTTGCCAGCAACACCGTCACCAACGACTACTACCCCAAGCTTGCGCGCATCCTCTTTGAGCTTGCAGTGCGCCTGGAGCGCGAGACCGGCGCACACGTCGCCTTCATCAATCTATCCGGCGGCGTCGGCATCCCCTACCTGCCCGAGCAGCAGGCCAACGACATTCACGCCATCGGCGAGGGAGTGCACGCGGCATACGACGAGATCCTGGTTCCCGCCGGCATGGGCGATGTGGCCATCCGCACCGAGATGGGCCGCTTTATGATGGGCCCCTACGGCTGCCTGGTCACCAAGGCCATCCACGAGAAGCAAATCTACAAGGACTATATCGGTGTCGACGCAAGCGCCGTCGATCTGATCCGCCCTGCCATGTATGGTGCCTACCACCACATTACGGTGATGGGCCAGCCGGGTGGCGCCGACAAGACTGCGGCACCCGTCACGGACACGTACGACATCACGGGCAACTTATGCGAGAACAACGATAAGTTCGCCATCGATCGCGAGCTGCCGCATATCGACATGGGCGACCTGCTCGTGATCCACGATACCGGCGCGCATGGCTACTCCATGGGCTACAACTACAACGGCCGTCTGCGCTCCGCCGAGGTGCTGCTGCGCCCCGATGGCTCGGCCGACCTCATCCGCCGTGCTGAGCGCCCGGGCGATTACTTTGCCACGCTCGACGTGCTGCCGAGCGGCCGAGAGCTGCTGGCCAAGTCGCGCGCCGAAAGTGCCCGCCGTCGCGCCCAGGACGAGCGTCTGGCCGTCGCCGCTCAGTGGAACAAACGCATCCAGATCGCGGAAGCGAAGGAGAAGAACATGGATATCCGCAACCTCGAGGGTTCGATCGTCGCCCTCGTCACGCCGTTTAAAAAGGACGGAAGCGTCGACTTTGACGCGCTCGAGCGCCTTATCGATTTCCACCTGCAAAACGGTACCGACGCCATCCTCACCCTGGGCACCACCGGCGAGAGCGCCACGATGACTGACGATGAGGACAACTCCGTTGTCGCCGCGGTGGTCAAGCAGGTTGCAGGCCGTGTCCCCGTCATCGCCGGCTCGGGCTCCAACTCCACGCAGACCATGCTCACCAAGTCGCTCACCTATCAGGGCCTGGGCGCCGACGGCCTGCTGCTCATTACCCCCTACTACAACAAGTCCAACGAGGAGGGCATCTACCAGCACTTTAAGACCGTTGCCGATGCCGTAGATATCCCCTGCATCCTGTACAACATCCCCGGCCGCTGCGGCTGCGGCATCAGCGTGCGCAACGTGGAGCGCTTGGCCGCGCACCCCAACATCATGGGCATCAAGGAAGCCTCGGGCAACGTCGCTTACGCAGCCAAGATCGCCCACCTGCTGTCCGATGACTTCCGCATGTACTCGGGCGAGGACGCCCTCACCGTGCCGCTCATGAGCCTGGGCGCCTCGGGCACCATCAGCGTGTGGGCCGATGTTCAGCCGCAGCTCGTGCATGACATGTGCCGCGCCTATCTGGACGGCGACGTAGCGCGCGCCCGCGATATCCAGATTGCCGGCCAGCCGCTCATCAATGCCCTCTTTAGCGAGGTCAACCCCATCCCCGTTAAGGAAGCGCTCGCTCAGATGGGTATGATCGAGGCAAACTACCGTATGCCGCTGTGCTCCATGGCCGACGATACGCGAGCCGCACTTACCGATGCTCTGAAGGGAGCTGGTCTGCTTGATTAAGACCGTCATTATGGGAACGGGCCGCATGGGCTCGCTCATCCGCACTACCGCCGAAGGCATTATCGACGCCGCCGGGCAGCCCGTTTTTGATATCGTGGCCCAGATCGGTTTTGATCTGTCCGAGCTCGAGAGCGCCCCGGCAGCCGACGTCATCATCGACTTCTCGAACGTCGTGACCTTCGATGCCGTCGTCGCCTATGTCGAGTGCACGGGCGCGGCGTTGGTCTCGGGCACCACGGGCTATTCGCCTGAGCAGATGGACCGTCTGCGCGAGCTGGGCCAGAATGCCCGTGTCATGCATTCGGGCAACTACTCTATCGGTATCGCAGCCCTGCGTCATCTGGTAGCACAGGCCACACGCGAGCTGCCCGGCTTTGACTGCGAGATTGTCGAGACGCACCACAACCAAAAGGTCGACGCCCCCAGCGGCACCGCCAAGCTGCTACTCGACGCTGTAGTCGAGGCCGAGCCTGAGGCTGGCTATCATCCTGTCTACGGTCGCGAGGGCATGTGCGGCGCTCGCGATCCCAAGGAAATCGGCATGCACTCGCTGCGCGGCGGCACCGTCGCCGGCGTGCACGAGGTGAGCTTCTTTGGCCAGGACGAGGAAGTCACGCTTAGCCATCGCGCCACGAGCCGCCAGATCTTTGTCAACGGCGCTCTGGCCGCCGCTCAAAAGCTCGTCGTCCGCGACCCCGGCTTCTACACCTTCGACCAGGTCATGTTCGCCTAACCAGCTATCTACCGTACCCACGCAAAGGAGAAACAGCATATGAGTAACGCAGCCGAGATGGATGCCCAGGAGATTATCAACTACATCGCCACCGCGCCCAAAAAGACGCCCGTCAAGCTGTATGTGCGCGAGAAGCCCGGCATGAAGGTTGCCTGGGGCGATGCGCACGTCTACGGCGGCCGTCGTGGCAAGACCGTCTTTGGCGATTGGGATGAGCTCAAGGCCATCCTCGATGCCAATGCCGACTCCATCGACTACTACGACGTAGAGAACGACTGCCGCAACTCCGCCGTGCCCATGCTCGACCTCAAGGGCATCAACGCCCGCATCGAGCCGGGCGCGATCATCCGTGACCGCGTCGAGATCGGCGATCGCGCCGTCATCATGATGGGCGCCATCATCAACATCGGCTCCGTCATTGGCGAAGGCTCCATGATTGATATGGGCGCCGTGCTGGGCGGCCGCGCCACCGTGGGCAAGAACTGCCACATCGGCGCTGGAACCGTGTTGGCAGGCGTCGTTGAACCCGCAAGCGCCACGCCCGTCATCATCGAGGACGATGTCATGATCGGCGCCAACGCCGTGGTCCTGGAGGGCGTGCACGTAGGCAAGGGCGCCGTCGTTGCCGCCGGCGCCGTGTGCGTCGAGGACGTCCCCGCCGGTGCCGTCGTGGCCGGTGTCCCCGCCCGCGTCATCAAGATGCGCGACGCCCAGACCGACAGCAAGACCGGTCTCGAGGAAGGACTACGTCAACTGTAGGGTTACGCGGGTTTACCAACCCGCGTAACGGCTCGACGCTGCAAACGCCCCAGAGCGGCAATCTGACGTTCAATCGTCGGGCATGACCAAAAGGTCAATGCCCTCCTCTTTCACGTCACCTTGCTCGCTCTGGGGCGTTTTCGCTGACCTATGCTCAACCAGTAGCGTAATTAAGCCCCAAGTAAAAAGGCCGAAGTCCCAAAGGGCTTCGGCCTTTTCGTTACGGTCAATCCGCTCGATCCCTTATCGATTCTCGATGCTGCCGATGTTTTTGAGCTCGATGGAGATGAGGCCGTTGGGTTCGTTGACAAACTCGATGTACTCGGAGTTCGAACCCATCTCGGCCGGGAAGCTGATCTCGATGCCCGTATCGGTACGAATCTTATGATTGCGCACCGCCGCGCGCTCGACCTGTTTGCGCTCCACGGGAACGCGCTCGGGAACCTTCTCCTCGGTCAGTGCCGCGCGCACACTTTCCTTGATGACCGGCTCGTCCTCAAAGACCTCATCGACGATATCCCAGGGCGGAAGCTCCTCGTCATCCTCGACCTTCTCGGCCACAGCGGCCTTAACCTTGGCGAGTGCCACGGCCGTGTTGGCGCCGTGCTCCTCGGCGACTTCCTCAACCACACGCGTCACGGTGTCGATGACCTCCTTGCCCGATACGCCCGTGTCGCACTGCAGCAGGCCATCGGGGATAAGCATACGGTCCTCGCCGGCAATCTTGCGCTTCTTGTCCACGTAGCCGATCTCCATGGTGCTCGCGCGCACGATGGCATAGCTCGGCACCTTTTGCGAGGGGTTCGGCAGAATGGCGTAGTGGCGCGCAATGTCGTTGCGCACCTCCCCCTCCTCGCGGCCCACTTCGTGCATAAAAGCCTGCTTGGAGCCCAGCAGCATCACGGCAAACCAGCGGGCATCCTCATCGTCGTCAAAATCGGCCACGAGCACGTCGGTGGACTCAGCCTTCTCGGCCTTGGTGAGCTCGGAAGAGATGAACTCCGCGATCTGCTGCGACAGGTCCACAAACTCGCGCTCGCCAAAGAAATAACCCTTGAGCTCGCCGCCAAACGCAGAGTTCTCGGCAAACGTGGCGCGTTTATTGTCGGCCGAGGTACGTGCGCGGCGCAGATGCGTGGTCACGAAGTTGCGCACGGTACGGCTCTCGATATCGAGCTCGCGCTGGCTCATAACGTTGACGGCAGAGTCAAAGTCCAGAATATGCAGAATCGCGTGATTGATTTTCATATACGGCATTCCGTTCTAGATCGATTTCGGCACGAACCAGTATAGCGGTCGAGCCCTCCCCGAGCGCATCGAAGATTGGTGCATCGAGGACAGGTTGCTTTACACCAATGGCTAGCGCAGGAGCTCGGACTGCCAAGCCTCGAGCTGTTCTGCCAGGCTCTTACCGGCAGCGGACATGTCGATCTGGGGTCGTTTGGGCAGCAGCGCGCATTTAAGGATTGCCACGATGGTCTGCGAGACAAAGCGTCGCGTATCCTTGTCGAAACCTTGCGCAGCCTGGAGCATCACGGGCAGGCTCTCGCGCAGATTCCCGGCGATATCCGCAAACCGCTCAGCACCCGTAGCCTCAAACACGGAGAACAACGCATCTACAAAACGCTCGCGCTCGGCAGGCCCCACTGCAAGCAGCATCTCGCGAATGGAGCCATCAACGTATCGAGCGCCGGCGGACAGGCGCTCACAGTACACGAAGTCGCGACCATCAACCACCCAGCTAAAGGGATTGTGCTGCAGCAGGCTGAACTCGGTGCTCTCAACGATGGCATAGTCCTCCTGCGTCTCGAACATCATGCCAAAAATCGACGACCGAGGTAGCGTCTTGTCGATTCGGCTGGATAGATCAGCGAAAGCGTTGCCGTTCAGAAACTCCTCGACGAAGCCCGGACCATCATGGGAATACGCCCGTTCGATTCGCTCACGGGCGACATCGGAGCACATCGCCGCACCGTACACCGCAAGGTTTCCACCCTTGGAATGACCTCCGCACAAAAGCGGCCCGTCAATCGTATCCGCTGCCTCGTCCACATAACGCGCCGCGGATTCCTGGGCCGGCACAGGACACCGGAACGCCATGTTAAAGTCCTCTTTCCAGCCCACAATCGTGCTGTCGGTCCCCCGGAAGGAAAGATAGCTAAACCCCGCCGGAAATCGGAACGTCATAGCCGCAAACTGCTCCGTCGTCTCGGCATCACTCACGGTACGATAGCCGCAAACGTGCACGCCACGGTAGCGAGGGCTTGCCGCCACGGCCTCCAACAAGGCCCTGCTCCCCTCTGGATCCCACAGGTCGCCAATCATGTCCCGGTAGCACTCGGCACGAAGCAGCTCGCGTACGTCTAGGCCCTGCCAGTTCATCAGCTCCGCCATATCACCCGGCAAACGCAAATAGGACAGCCACGCAAAGACCAGGCTATCCACCGCGCAGAACGACCGTTCCTCAAACGGATCAAACGCCGTCTGGACATAGGTCAAAAAGTTAGGTGAATCCGACATGACTCTCCCATCAACAATGGCGCATTGGGGTAGGGTTACTTTGCACCAAAAAGGCGCCCGGACCGTGTGGACCGGACGCCTTTCATTGTAGCCTGTTGCCCAAACGAGCTTGATTTAGCAGGAGAAGTCGACGCTGTCGATGATGTCCTTGAGGGCCTTGGCGGAGGCGGTGAGCTCATGCTGCTCGTCGTCGTTCAGCGGCACGGGGACGCGGCAGACAACGCCGTCGCGGCCAACGACGGTCGGCATGGAGATGGCAAGATCGGACAGGCCGTACTCGCCCACCATGAGCGAGGAGACGGGCAGAACGGTCTGTTCATCGCGCATGACGGCAGTGCAGATGCGCTTAACGGCCATGGCGACGCCGTAGTAGGTAGCGTGCTTCTTCTCGATGATGGTGTAGGCGGAGTTCTTGACGTCCTCGGCGATGCGCTTCTCGGCAGCCTCATGCTCCAGATGGCCGTGAAGCTCGCAGAAGGTGTTCAGCGGAACGCCGGCAACCTGAGCGCTGGACCAAGCGACGAACTCGGAGTCGCCGTGCTCACCCATGACGTAGGCCTGAACGTCGCGCGGATCGACCTCGACGTGGGCGCCGAGCATCTGCTGCAGACGACCGGTGTCGAGCACGGTGCCGGAGCCGATGACATGGCCCTCGGGCAGGCCGGACATCTTGATGGCGGCATAGGTCAGAACATCGACCGGGTTGGAGACGATGAGCAGAATGCCGTCGAAGCCAGACTTCTTAATCTCGGGAATAATGGACTTGAAGATGTTGACGTTCTTGTTGACCAAGTCCAGGCGGGTCTCGCCGGGCTTCTGGGCAGCGCCAGCGGTGACGACGATCATAGCGGCGTCGGCGACATCGGAATAATCGCCGGCATAGATCTTCATGGGCTCGGCAAACGTCATGCCGTGCGCGATATCCAGGGCCTCACCCTCGGCGCGGTTCTTGTCCACGTCGATGAGGACCATCTCGGAGAACAGACCGCTCTGCATCAGCGCGAACGCCGAAGACGAACCGACGAAACCACAGCCGACAATAGCGACCTTCTTCTCGTTAACCATTACTTTCTCCCATCTCTCTCCACAAACAAGCCGCCCGGGAACGACCCAAGCGGCTTGCCGTAATCCCAATATAGCCAATCGGGACTTTGATTATGCGCCTATTCGCAGCCAAAAATCGACCGTTTACCGAAATTGTTTGCAGAATTCGTAAGATAACTGCCCGAAATCGGTTTCGAACTATTGACGCGTCTAAATGTCTTTTTAATACAGACCCGCCTCGCGAATAGCCTCGACGGCCAGAGCGATCTGATCGGGCGGCAGGACCAGCGCCATGCGCACGTGCCCCTCGCCCGAAGGCCCAAAGCTCGCACCCGGCGTCACCACAACGCCGGCCTTCTCCATGAGCTCCTCGCAAAACGCCATGGAATCGGTACGGCCGCCGGGAAGCTTGGCCCACACAAACATAGAGCCATGCGCGTTGGGACGCTCCCAGCCCAGTCCCTCAAGACCGTCGCACAGGGCATCGCGACGCTCCTGGTACTTCAGACGCTGCGCCTCGACCTCATCGCGCGGGCCGTTCAGGCAGGCGATAGCAGCCTTCTGGATCGGGAAGAACATACCAAAGTCGATCTGGCCGCGCAGCTTGGCAAAGGCAGAGACCACGTCCTCGCGGCCGACCAAAAAGCCGATACGCGCACCGGTGACGTTAAACGACTTGGAGAGCGAGAAGAACTCCACGCCCACCTCGAGCGCGCCGGGATACTGCAAAAAGCTTCCGCCCGGCTCGCCGTCGAACACGATGTCGGAGTATGCGTTGTCGTGAACGATGAGCAGGTCGTGCTCGCGGGCGAAAGCGATGATCTCCTCGTAGACCTCGGGCGTGCCCACCGAGCCCACCGGGTTGGCGGGCAGCGACACAATCATGTACTTGGCACGATCGGCCACCTCGGGATCGATACCCGCCACATAGGGCAGGTAATTGTGCTCCGCCACCAGCGGATAGTACTCGAGCTTGGCATCGGCGATCTTGGCACCTGCCTCAAAGACCGGGTAGCACGGATCGGGAACCAGAATGGTGTCACCCGGATCGAGCAGGGCAAGGCCCAAATGGCCAACGCCCTCCTGCGTGCCGTTGCACGACTGCACCATAGACGGCGTAATGCCCGAAACGCCAAAGCGACGCTCGTAGTAATCGCACACGGCTTGCTTGAGTTCGGGCAGGTCGCGCAGGGCATACTTCCACATCTCGGGGTCCTGGGCCGCTTGCGTGAGCGCCTCGACCACGTGGTCGTACGGCTTAAAGTCGGGCGTGCCCACGCTCATGTTGTAAATGGTCTTGCCCTGAGCCTTCAGCGCAAGCAGTTTGTTGTTGAGCGAGGCGAAGACCTCCGCGCCAAAGCGGTCGAGACGCTGCGATGCCTGCATGGTGCCACCTTTCGATATGAAAAACGCGGCGCTCCGACAAGAGCGCCGCGCGATACGGGCCATCAGATTGCAAAAGTGTAACGCTTGCACCCGCTGTTTTGGTTCAATTTGGCAACCTTAGTCCATCGGATTGAGCGCGTCAATCTGGGCGAGCCACAGGCGCGAGCTGGCGTCACTCGGCATGCGCCAATCGCCGCGCGGGCTGAGCGTGACCGAACCCACCTTGGGGCCATCGGGCAGGCAGCTGCGCTTAAACTGCTGGGCAAAGAAGCGACGGTAGAACGTACGCAGCCACGTGTGAACGGTCTTGACGTCGTAGGCGCCCTCGAAGCTCTTGAGCGCCATGCGGTAGATCTTGCCCGGCTCAAAGCCAAAACGCAGCAGGTAGTAGAGGAAGTAGTCGTGCAGCTCGTACGGGCCCACCAAATCCTCAGTCTTCTGCGCAATCTCGCCGTCGCCCGTGGGCGGCAGAAGCTCGGGGGACACCGGCGTATCGAGGATATCGAGCAAGACCTCGGCAATACGCCCGCCAAAAACATCAGCGGCATAGCGCACCAGATGGCGCACAAGCGTCTTGGGCACGCTCGCGTTGACGGCGTACATGCTCATGTGGTCGCCGTTGTAGGTAGCCCAGCCGAGCGCCAGCTCCGACAGGTCGCCCGTGCCGATGACAAAACCGCCGGCCTGATTGGCCAGATCCATCAGAATCTGCGTACGCTCGCGGGCCTGGCTGTTCTCGTAGGTCACGTCCTGCACGGCCGGATCATGCTCGATATCCTTAAAGTGCTGTTCCACGGCCGCGTGAATCGAAACCTCACGGAAGCTCACACCCAGGTCGCGGGCAAGCGACTCGGCATTGGACTTGGTGCGATGCGTCGTGCCAAAGCCGGGCATGGAAACCGCCGTAATACCCGTGCGCGGCAGGCCCAGTGCATCGAAGGCACGCACGGTCACAAGCAGTGCCAGCGTGGAGTCCAGGCCGCCCGAAAGACCGATGGCTGCAGTCTTGGTACCCGTATGGGCAAGGCGGGTCTTGAGGCCGGCGGTCTGCAGGTCGAGGATGGTCTCGCAGCGCTCAGCCAGGTCGCCGTGGTCGGCCGGCACAAAGGGTGCACGCGGGAAGACGCGGTCGATGTCAAGGGCATCGCGCAGGACAGGCTCTTCGGCCAGCACGCCCTCAAACGAAAACTCAACGGTCGTGGCCTCCGGCGCATCGTCCGCGCGGGTCCACGTCGTCGAGCGACGGCGCTCGGCAACCAGGCGGTCAAGGTCAACGTCGGCGACGGCCATATCGCAAGTGAGGAGCTTCGTCGCGGCGAGCTTCGAACCGTTTTCGTAGACGAGATTCTCCCCCGCAAAGACCATATCGGTCGTGGACTCGCCCTCGCTCGCATCCGCATAGGCATAGGCGCAGTACAGGCGCGCACTCTGATTGGAGATAAGGCTGCGGCGGTAGTCTGCCTTACCGATAATCTCATCCGAGGCCGACGGGTTGAGAATCACCGTCGCACCGTCAAGCGCCATCTCGGTCGAAGGGGGCACCGGCACCCACAGGTCCTCACAGACCTCAACGCCCAGTACCAGGTCCTCAGCGCCTTCATCACAGCAGCGGTAGACAAGCCCCGAACCCAGCGGAACCGGACCCTGACCGGCAAATTCAACCCACACGGGATCCGCAGGCGCCGGAGCAAACCAACGGCGCTCATAGAACTCGCCATAGTTGGGCAGATACTTCTTGGCCGTGAGGCCCAAGAGCTCGCCCGCGCAGCACACGGCGGCGCAGTTGTAGATGTTTTCTGCCACCGCAACGGGCAAGCCAACGGTAAAGACGATCGGCAGCTCGCGAGTTTCATCGAGAATATGTGCCAGTACGGTCTCGCAGGCATGCAGCAATGTAAGGTTATGGAACAGGTCGGCCGCGGTATAGCCGGTCAGGTTAAGCTCGGGCAGCACCAGCGCGCGAACGCCGCGCTCGGCAGCCTCGCGAACAGCCGTCAGTGCAACTTCGGAATTGCCCTCGACATCGGCCACGCGAATCCGCGGCGAAGCCGCCGCCACACGCAAAAAGCCATCGTTCTTATTAGCCGAAACGCAGCATTGCCTTGTTGATCTGGACACTGGAGGCCCCTTCTACCCTGAGATTCAGTCTAACGGACGTTCACATATCTCTAACTAGCCAAAGCAACCTCCCAGTTTACTGAGACGCCAACCTGTGCTAAGAGCATGTATTCCAAAAATATCTTTAATTAAAAAAGGAGAAATCGATAATCGACTTCTCCTTTAAGCGAGGCAAGTTAATTCCGAAACTAATGGCAGAATTTATCCATGTAGTCCTCAAAGTCGAACACTTCTACCACGACGCCCTCTTCCTGAGACTCTTTCAGTTGCTCCAAGAGATCTTTGTTAATAACGTCCATGCAGAAACCTCCTCTATCTAATCAATTGTAGTATATCTGCTTTCATGCAATTATCAACCAACTTGTTTAATTGCTCCTCGTTTGTCGATAGTCCCTCTTTTTTCAAAATGTCGCGCACCTCGTTCTTAGTAATCGGCTTTTCAAACAACGAAAGCAAAGCGAACGAAAAATCATTAACCGCACACATTCTATGGGTGGCACAACTCAGCAGTACTCTTAACCCCTCTTTTGAGCGTCCGACTTCTTTAACAAACGAACTTTTAACCAATTGAAAACCATTATCGTGCATTACATAATCGGCATCGATATTTGTATTCAGCAATCCATAATGCAACAGTTCTTCTATCGCCCTTGTCAGCTCGAGGTCGCCCTGATCAAGAATAAGAGAAATGCTACAATCGGCCTCCAATAAACGGGCCAACTTAAGGTATACCAACTGGGAAACAGCATAGACATGATGGTATTCAGAATTATAGAAGTAGGCAAATGGCTCAACGAGCACGACAGAGGTCTTGGAATCCAGCCAGATTCGATTAGCTGGATTTAGACTAGTTAGCCGTCGCTTTACTTTGGTCAAATGTCCCTTATACCTGACAGCGTGAATAGAATCTAGGATCCAGGTCACCTCTGAAATATGAAGCCGCTGGGGCAAGTCAATTGTGTCGCTACCGTTTATGACCTCTTGCATATAAAAATCAATATGATGCTCATCAGATAAGGATTTTGCTTCATTTAAAGTTAAACCAGTGCCTGAAACATAATCCACTTCGAGGCGCAAATCCTCATATTGGGACTTCGGCATTACAGAGACACCATACTTATCGGGATGATTCCAAACATCCGACCCCATAACGAGACCAAAATTCGTAAATCCTCTCGTGGAATATGGAACACCACATACCTGTTTTGAATAATTCAAAACATTCTCTGTATAAGCTAAGGTGTTCAGAGCCTCTTCTTTAGTTTCGGTCGGAAAGCCAATCATAAAAAATAGATGAACAGGAATACCCGCATTGAGACAATCATGGATATTGCGATCAATCCAATCAACTCTCGTGTTCTTCTTCATTAGATCAAGAACTCTTTGGTTGTATGACTCGAGGCCAAACTGAATCTGCCTACATCCACTTTGGTATATCTTGTTAAAAACTTCTGTACTTAGGGTTGGAGAGAACCTCGTTTCCCCATGCCAGAAAAACGTTTTTCCCGATGCGTTTATTTCATCCGCGAGTTGCTCCATTCTTTTGCCTTCGAATGTTTCATCCACAAAAGAGAAAACTCTCGTGCCGTATTTTTCATTTAACCGACACATTATTTCAAATACTCTCGATATAGGCATCTTTCGGTAACAACCACCGGTAGCACCGGGAATGGTGCAGAAGGCGCAATGATTAAAACACTGCCTAGAGGAATAAACCGGCAATATTAACTCAGGCATGAAGTATTTAGAAAGGGCGAAGCCATCGAAATCGGGAACTGTATCGTTGATAAATGTTTGCTCAATCCGATGGTTTTTATATATCTTTCCACCTTTAGCATGGCAAAGGTTTGGAACACAGTCGAGATTGTCATCACCAGAGTCAAGAGCCTCAAGAAGACGTGCAAGCGGCTCTTCGCCGTCATACATCATTATCGAATCAATGTATTCAAAAAAGGGATGCCATTCTTTCATGCAGTCATCTGCTAAACGAGTAATGTAATTGCCGCCCAATGAGACGTGTTTAACAGATGGACATTCTTCTTTAATCAGTTTCGCTAACGTAACTGCAGAAATCAATTGGAAACAGCCGCTCACCGAAATCCCAATAAACTGGATTTTTTCCCTCTGAATACGCTTAAGAAAGGCAGTTTCATAGAAGGAAATAAACGGATTATGCAAGGTATCCGCAAGCGATTTCATTATTTCTGGTGTCGAATAATAATCATAGGGCAGATCTATGGAGTTGAACGTGTATTTAACTCCATATGAGACGTGATTTATGATATAGAGTGCATTTCTAAAAATGTTTTCAGCATATTGTCTTTCTTTTAGATTAAAGTATCTCTTCGATCTGAAAATATCTTTTGCCTCGTCAACATTAAGTGCCGACTTTTGTATCAACTCGATTGTTAATTGAACATTCGAACTAAACGAATCCTTTGATTCCCGATACCTTTTACAGCACTCTTCGACATGTCTAAAAGATAGGAGGTCATCGTAAAATTCCACGTTTAAGTCAACAATGTCAACTTTGTATTGTTCAACCTCTTGAAGATATGACTTCAAAATAGGCAAGGCAAGATACGGCCCCACTGGACTCCATCCTGGGGGAAATACTAAAAGCGTTTTAGGCATATCAACGTCACGTCTTTCGCAAATAATTCAATTGAAACATAACTACCATCATAATTGAAAAAACACCAAGTCCTGTAACGAGAATTGAGAACATCGCGATGCTCGTGAACAGCGAAACAAGAAGTGTTGAAATAACAACGGCAACCGATTGCAAAGACTCCCTAATTGAAAACAGGCTTATCGATTCAGATCCGTCTCTCGCCAAATCCTGCAGCGATGTTATGAGAAGCACATCTTGAATGGCGTTTCCGGCACCGACGATAAAAAGGAAAATAAACGATATCCCAGACGCATAGCGATAGCCAAACGCCAGATACGCACCGAGCGCAAGATACGTCACAAAACAATATGATTTAACGCAATCGGAACCACTGATTAAACGACCATATATTGTATTTCCGAACAACAGTCCGATTGTAAGACTACTCTGAAGGAATCCGTATTGTATCGATGACGAGTCAAATTGCAATTGCGCTATAGCTGGCAAAAGAGAATTCAGAGAGCCGAATGCCACGCCACTAGAAATATCGATTAATAGGAAACCAATTGCCAAGTGCTTCGCGCTAAGATCACTAAATGCAGTCCTGTTTTTTTCATTTTTGCTTATTCCCTCTTTATCATTAACCTCGATAACCGACGGAACATCTCGCAGCAACCAGAACGACGCGGCAAAAGAAAGCGCGTCTAATGCAAGAACAGCCTCCGCCCCAAATTGAGCGACAACAAAACCGCCGGCAACTGGCCCCAGAACCATCATCAAATTCTGCAGGAACCCAAACGAATTATTAATTACGTCGCGATTGATACTATTCGTATTGGCTCTTAACAACGAGTAAAAGCAGGGCATTTCTACCGTTCGGCAAAGCGATACCGCGCACGTAATAGCAAACATACTCCATTTACTATCAACAAAAATATAGCAAACGAATAATCCCGCGCGAATTAAGTCTGCCAATCTCATGGCCTGCAGTGTCTCGATACCCATCTTCTGAGGCAGCTGCGCGAGCGCAACTGAAAACAGAGAGGGGGCAAATCTGCAGCAGACCATCAAAGCAGTTGCAGAAACATCGTGAGTAACCTCGTAAATCAGCATTGGCAAAGCAATATTCGCACACCAATTGCCTATTTCGCTTATCCCTCTAGCAATATATAGGACCCGAACCGGACGGCTAGCTCTCAATACCGTGAACATCACGATTAACCTCGTATTTCAGGCCTCGTTCATCCCTTAATAGGAATCCATAATCAACCAAGTACCGCCTCAACACGGCATAATCAGGATAGAGCTGTGAAAGCACACGATTAACCTGAAGCTCCGTATAACTTGTATTTAATTCAAAGAAAGAGACGGCCCATAGCAGCATGATTCTTTTATAGCTTTCCTTTTTTGGAATTGAAACCAGCTCGCCATTCTTGAGAAATCGTTTTTTAAAGTCTATTAGCTCATCCATTCACATCCTCCATTTCATACGCATCTAATACTAAAAATGCATACGCTTTAGGTCATCGCATTCAGCTTCTTTATTCGAACTAAACTCGAACTAATCTAAATTATTTGCTCAGACACTCTTCGAAAGCTCGTTTTTCACTCTGAGTAAAATGCCCTTCCCAGTCAGTCCACGAACAGGAAGGCAACTCACAACGAGCGGAGTCGAAGCCCTCTGCCGTCGGTCGCTCAAAATGCACGATAACCTTTTCGATATCGCCATCTGTAATCAGGTCAGAATGAATGACCTCGGTTCCATCTTCGAATGTCATATACGGGTACATCACGTAAACCACCTCGCAAACATAAATCCAGTTTAGCATCAAGCTATTGCACCAAAGACAGCAGGCCCCCTTGATGAGTTGATGGTATCTGTTAAATGTCACGTACGATTCACATCTGGTGGGTACCCTGATGGCTACACGAAACGAAGCAGATTTACACCGGGAGGACCCCGTATGACAACCAAGTACACCGACGCGCCGCGCACGCGCGTCATGACGCCGGCATCGCTCAACAACGGCGTGCACGAGAACCATTCCATCGGACAGACCATGGCCATCGCGCCCAAAAAGGGCCTGTTCGATGACATTTCCATTCCCCAGATCATCGCCGGCGCCGCAGCTGCCGCCACGAGCGTGGCGCTTGCCTCCAAGATTGGTATCGCTGGTTCAGTAATTGGTGCCGCCGTGAGCTCGGTCATCACCGTTGTGTCCTCGCAGGTCTACCGCCACTTTATCTCTGCCAGCGCCGAAGCCCTCAAAGGTACGCACGCCGCCGTCGACTACCCCGCCGGCGCCTATGAGCCCGTTGAGCTTAATGCCGAGGAGCACCTGGGCGGCGCCGCGACTACGCAGGAGATGCGTCAGGTCACGGGACGCGCGACCACGGCGCGCGTCGCCCCCAACAGCCTGCGCGCCAAGGCGGCGGAAGAGCGCAGCCAGACGCAAAAGAAGGTCATCATCTTCTCGATCGCCATCGCCGTCGTCGCGGTTATCGCCTGCGCCGGCGCCATCCTTATAACCACCGCCGGTGAGGGTCTGGGCGAGCGCCCCGAGCCAATCCTTTCGTCGCGCACGACCGAGAGCGATGCAAATGGCAACACCCAGTCTCAAGATCAGCAGACACAGGCGGACGGCACGCAAGACAGTTCTACCTCTGCCGATTCGTCCTCGAACACCCAAAACCAATCGCAGGGCACCGATTCCTCTACGGCCAACAGTGGCACGCCGTCCGACACGACCAACTCAAGCCAAACAACTGACGGTTCACAGCCGAACACGGGAGGCCAGACGAGCGACAGCACTTCGGGAACGGGCACAGCGGACAGCAGCAACACCAACAGCTCGAGCGGAACCGCGTCCGGCACGGCATCTGACAGCTCGAGCCAAGGCACGACATCGGGCAACTAGGCACTGCATCCCCAGATAGGCAACCTGTACAACGGGCGCGAATCGACAGCGGTTCGCGCCCGTTTGCCTTGGGCGCCGTCATGGCGAGCGCCATGCGATGGTAAGATGCTTTACATGTGTAAAGAGGAGATTTGCCATGAGCAAGACAATAGTTAGGCCCACGCTATCGCTGGGCAACCACATCTATCTGTATCGCCTGCTGCGCGATGCGATTGGGTGTGGCAAGCAAACGTTTATGACACAGGTCGAGGAGGCGCTCACCGCTGGCGACATGACCGCTTATGACCTGGGCTTCGAATCCACGCGCGAGCTGCTCGAAGAGCTTGACGACTGCATTAAGCTGACCGTCTTTAAGGGCGGTCGCCTGTATGCCACCGTCATCGCCAACGAGGCCTGGGATGCCGCACTTGCCAAGGGCGAGGACAAGCCCAAGACCGCCAAGGGCGCTAAGCAGTCCTACAAAAAGAAAAAGCGCAGTGAGAAGGACCTCAAGGCTGTGCGCCCCAAGCACGTTAAGCGTCCCGAACCAGAAGCCGCGGTTGAAGCTGTGCCGGAGCCCGAGCCCGAGACAGAGATCGAAGTCGCTATTGAGGTAGCAGTAGAAACCGAAACCGAAATCGCCGCCACGACCGATCCTGAAGTCATATCCGAGCAGGAAGCCACTGCTGAGCTCAACGAGGCATCCAAGTCGACAACCGAAGAGGCGGCTGGCCAGCCCGAGGCGCCCGTGTTCCAGAACCACGATGTCTTTGGCGACAACACCGAGGACAATCAGTCCGACGAGCTCGCGGATCAAGATGCTGCCGAGGCAACACCGGAGCCCGAGGCGCCCCAGCCTGCCATCTCGCTCACGGTTGTCTACGACCCCGAGAACGCCAACGCCGGCATCACCACCATGGTATCCACGCCGGTCGAGGCCAAGCCGAACGTCGAGGCAGAGGACACTCCGCAGGCCGATGCCAAAACCGGGACCGAAGACACGTCCATCTCCGTGGAACCGACAGATTCCATAGCTAAGCCAGAAGCGGCATCTGAGTCTGCACCTGTCATTGAGTCCGCATCCGCACCCGCCTGTGACCAGGCTCCCACACCTGCACCGACTCCGGTCCCCAATTCAGCATCGGCCCCCGCTCCCGCAGCACCGACCATCCCCGGGGACTTCCCCATCGATTTCGCGACCGAGGTCTTCTGCCCTAGCCCGCTGCTGCACCAGCTGTCGACTTATCTCCCCTACGGCGCCGACACCCTCGGCATCGTCGGCGAGTACTACTGGATCGCTCGCGAGCGCGGTACCATCGAGGCCGGCCGTAACCGCGCGAGCTTCCCCCTGCGCTACACACAGGCCGGCAAACGCCACGAAGTCACCGTACGCATTCGCCGCAACACCACCGGCGGCCTCGGAGCCACCTGGGCCATCGACAAGGTCGAAGCCCCGGTCGAGTAAAAAACGGCCTCGGATAGCCAATTGACCATCCGAGGCCGTTTGAATTCAGGCCTTTTAGTTGTCATCGGCGCATATAGACACCAGAGAAGCAAGCTCATCCTCAAGTTGCGGAGCAAAGTATCTAAAAGAAACCTGCGCTCCAGTCGGTATCGACTCAATCATATTCGCAGCATTATCTGAAACTCGGTACGATGCAGTTTCACCTGTCTTCAAATCCTCTATTGAGCAGACAGCGTCTTCAGCATCAATCGACCTAAGCACGCCTTCTCCTTGTAACATCACATCGGCATGCCCGCCAGCTATTTCTAATGAACCTGAGTCTGTCGCAGTCACTTCTCCGGAACCTCCGCGCGGTATCTCTTCCTTTGTTGAACAGCCCACCAATGAAGCCATCAGCACCAAAGACAGAGCTAGACGAATCGCCCTACTTCGAAAAAGTCGTTCCATAAGTCCACGCATAATAGCTCTGATCATACTTCAGGAAGGATAAAGATGAATTCCAGCCGTCCGCTATGCCAATCATCTGCCTTGTCTCTCCAGTTTTCTTACCAGTAAGTGTGGCGTAAGCCTCCGCTGTTACAGAATGGGCTGATCCGTTGTACAAACTCGCATGTAAAACATTCGGTCTATTAGAGTTAATCTCATTTTGAATGCTCGCGATAGCCGGAGAGGAGACAGTGCGGGCGATAAGAGTACTTCCTCTGCTTGCGCAGTAATTTGTAAACCCCGTTGCACAGGTTGATATCGGCGTTCCGCCCAAAACAACGCCGGGAACAGTCTGTTCTTCATCGGAAAGAGCATGGGTATTGGTGTAATTCCATATCTGCATATATTGCGAAGGGTCGCTATATAAATTGGCAATGCCATACAGTTCCGCAACGTTCGAAAAAGCTGTCACCATACAAGCATAGTGGGCAGTAAGCCTCTTAATCTCGCTTTCATCATATGACATAAACTGAGAAATGGAACGAAATCCAGATACTGTGTAATCCTGCATTTGAGTTGCGTAAATTACGACATCGTTCCAGCTTGAAGGTTTATTCGATAAAACGACAGGCCGTCCTTCTATGGAAACAGCCGGAATTGTTCTTCCGCAATTTGTTGTTATTGAACCGTCCAAAGATTGCACACCGAATTCGAATGGATTGATCATTACGACTGGGTTATTGAAAGAATAAGACTCAACACCAAGATCTCCTCCCCGATCCATAGGGCTGACTAAGCCGTCTCCAAAACGATATCCCGTAAGTATTTCATCATCTGAAGCATCTAAAACCAAATAGCCCGCGGCTCTATTGAATGTCACAACCGGAACAATGTAGCCAAGCGGGGACCCATCAACGTCTACAAAAGGAATAGGGTCAGAGGGCGTATACGAAGAGCCGAGGAGTCCCTTTATATATTTATCGGCAAGCTCTTGCGCAATTTCTGAAGTAAATTGTATCTGCTCACCATCAATATTGCCCGTCGAAGCAAAAACCTCTTTCGGACGTGCGGCTAAGGCGACAATTGAAGACGCGACAAGTTGCAGAAAACGACGACGCGAAAGCATATGTTCTTCTTTCTAGAGGAGCGACTTATAAGATACTCCTATTCTATAACCTTTTTTGTAACGTTACAGCACTGGTTATATTTCAATTCGATTTGCTTATGTCCTTGTAGCCCAATACGTCTTTACGTTTTAAACGGAATTAGAAAATCACTCATAGCAAAAACGGGCTTTAATCCCAAAGAGATGACTTTGATTATGAATCAAACCAGCAGCCAGGGCATAGCTGCAGTGCAATTGCTACAAGAAAGGCCGCCCTTGCTGGCGGCCTTTCTACTTGCTACTAGTCGCGCGTGAGCTTGCGGTGAATACGATGCGGCTGGGCTGCGTCCTCGCCCAGGCGCTCGATGCGGTTGGCCTGGTAGGCCTCAAAGTTGCCCTCGAACCAATACCAGTTGCCCGGATTCTCGTCGGTGCCCTCCCACGCCAGAATGTGCGTGGCGACGCGGTCCAGGAACATACGGTCGTGGCTAATGACCACCGAGCAGCCCGGGAACTCGAGCAGCGCCGCCTCGAGCGAGGACAGCGTCTCGACATCGAGGTCGTTCGTGGGCTCGTCGAGGAGCAGCAGGTTGCCGCCCTGCTTGAGCGTGAGTGCCAGGTTCAGACGGTTGCGCTCGCCACCGGAGAGTACGCCAGCGCGCTTCTGCTGGTCCTGGCCCTTAAAGCCAAAGCTCGCCACATAAGCACGGCTCGGAACCTCGGTCTCGCCGACCATCATGTGGTCCAGGCCGTCCGAGACGACCTCCCACAGGTTCTTATCGGGGTCGATGCCGGAACGGTTCTGGTCGACATAGGAGATCTTGACGGTCTCGCCCACCTCGAGCTCGCCCGAAGTCAGCGGCTCCAGGCCAACGATAGTCTTGAAGAGCGTAGTCTTGCCCACGCCGTTGGGACCGATCACGCCCACGATGCCGTTGCGCGGCAGGGTGAACGATAGGTCATCGATGAGCACGCGACCATCGAACTCCTTGTGCAGATGATGGGCCTCGAGCACCTTGTTGCCCAGACGCGGGCCCACAGGGATGCGGATGTCGGTCCAGTCAAGCTTCTGGCTTGCGCGGGCCTCGGCCTCCATCTCCTCGTAGCGAGCCAGACGGGCCTTGTTCTTTGCCTGGCGAGCCTTGGGTGAGCTGCGTACCCACTCGAGCTCGGCCTCCATGCGCTTGGCGAGCTTGGCATCGCGGTTACCCTGAGCCTCGATACGGGCGGCCTTGGTCTCCAGATACGTGGAGTAGTTGCCCTTGTAGGGATAAAGGTGACCGCGGTCGACCTCGCAGATCCACTCGGCAACGTTATCCAAGAAGTAGCGATCGTGCGTGACGGCAAGCACCGCGCCCTGGTAGTTGTGCAGGAAGTGCTCGAGCCACAGGATCGACTCAGCGTCCAGGTGGTTCGTGGGCTCGTCGAGCAGCAGCAGGTCGGGAGCCTCGAGCAGCAGCTTGCACAGGGCCACGCGGCGGCGCTCGCCGCCGGAAAGCACGTTGACCGGCATGTCGGAATCGGGCAGTTGCAGGGCGTCCATGGCCTGGCCGAGCTTGGAATCGATATCCCAGCCGTCGGCGGCGTCGATCTCGTCCTGGAGCTTTCCCATCTCGGCCATGAGGGCGTCCATGTCGCAATCCGGGTCGCACATCTCCTCGCCGATCTTGTTGAAGCGATCGACCTTGGCAATCATATCGCCAAACGCCATGCGCACGTTCTCGATGACGGTCTTGTCATCGTCGAGCGGCGGCTCCTGCTGCAGGATGCCCACGGTGTAGCCAGGGGTAAGCCTGGCATCGCCGTTGGAGACCTCCTCGATACCGGCCATGATCTTGAGCAGGGTCGACTTACCCATGCCGTTGGGGCCCACGACGCCGATCTTGGCACCGGGGTAGAAGCTCAGGGTCACGTCGTCAAGAATCACCTTGTCGCCATGGGCCTTACGAGCCTGATACATCTGGTAGATAAACTCTGCCATTGTCCTATTTTACCTTTCTCACCTGCGAAAACGCTATCGTGTACATAAACAGTAGAAACGTTTTGTAGAAAAAAGTTCAAATGAACTTCTACAAAAAGAAGGGGATGCGGTTTCCCGCACCCCCATAATACAGGGCCGCATTGCCCTATAAATTCAGCCGAAGAGCCTTACGCTACTTCTCCGCATCCTTGCCCTGTTTCTTCTCTTCCTCAGTCTTGCGCTTCTTCGCAACTCTTTCGGCCTGTTTCTGCTCTTCCTCTTTTGTAAGGTTATCGGCAAACTCAGCGTAGCCCGTAAAGTATTCCCTCAACGCACTTTCTGCGGCAATGGAGAAATAGACTTCGAGGGCATCTACGATAGTTTTGTAGACATACTTGTAATCATCGAAAGCCTCTTCTTTAAGAGCGGTCTTAGCATTGTTATAAGCAATCAGATTTGCCCTAACGGTCTGTTCAACAGTCTTAGAGCGCGGCTTGTTGAAACTAAAGGCGCTCGATTCTTCAGAGTCAACAAACAGTGCTTTGCAAATTTCGCGATTGGTCTTGGTTAGTACTTCAGCCAAAGGACTGGGCTTAAAAACAAGCGGGACATTAGGGTGAGTCTTTTTAAGGCCTTCAAGAGCCTCAATAGCTTCTGCCTTGGCCTCTTTATCAATAAACTCGGCATATTTCTTATGAATCGTAGCTTGATACTTAATCTCTGGCTTTTTAGGCTTCTTTTCCTTTGCGACAGCCATAATTCGACCTTTCAAGCAAAATGACTAATCCTTACAGCAAATAATAGACTTGTTTCCGAATTAAGAGAACAGTAAAGGTCGTAAAACTCTAATCATGAAGCGAAGAAGGATTCTTGTCGAAGTGCAAGAAAATGCTAAACGCACTTACCAATAGTCCGAATAACAGAATTCGATTGAATATTTACTTAAATATATTTACGCTGCAACTAATGCCTAGGCTAACTGCAGACATGTAACCATTTTTAACCGCACTTCAATTCAATCGGTATCATTCTTTTAATGTCTGGAAGTTCATCTTGTATTGCATCTAGGAACAAGGCGTTTTCTAGCTTCTCATTGCTAATCATGGGCTTATCCCATTTACTACGAATTTCATCACCTAGAAGCCTGTGAACTTTGTCTATCTCTCTGCTGGTTGCCTTTGTTGCTTCTAGAGTGCCTTTATCACGCATTTGTATTGCGTAACGCTCTTGCTGTTTGGTGTCGAACTCTAGATTATCTAGAAGCCGCTCAGCCATTTGCTTACCTGTTACTGTTCCATTCCCTAGCAGGTTGTAAGCGTCTGTAATCACGGCTTCTTGCTTTGCGGCATTCAGCACTCTGTGCATACCATCACCCGTATACCAAAGGGCATAACACTTAGTTACATTCATAGATACCTCTATTCGTTTTTCGGAAATTCAATAATTGCTTTTGGTCGGTAAGTTGAGCGGGTGGACGGTATTTAATCAAACCCTTTTGGAGAATCCCGTAACACACCCCGCCCCTATTCTCTACCTATCTATAACTTCATCCGCATCCCTAATTACCAGATTGCTAAAGAGATAGACCGTTGCACCTTCTTCGCGTAACGCCCTAGCGCGTCCTGCGGACTGTTCTGTATTAGATTGGATGTTTTGAAGTTGTAGCTTACGCATCTCTTCATCCTCAAAGAGATATAGAGATTGCCGCACGCCGTTAAGCTCTATAACCTGATTCTGTCTCGTAAGTTCCTGCGGCGATTCATGGCAATCATCGTAGTAATCCTGATAGGCTTGTTGAGGCAAATCGGACTTACCCGCGATTATTAGCGATTTACCCTTAAAACAATCTAGACCGCTATTGTTTAGCAGGTGTATTTGATTCCCTTTGTTCTCAGCCACGTTGAATCCTTGGCTCTGCCAAAAATCAACTTCCTCTTTACTGCCCTTGAAGGTAATCAGAATTGATTTGTCTATTACTTCCTGCGGCAACTTTTCCTTTATGTACTGAGCAATTTTGGGAAAGTTGTCATTGTGCATCCCTCTAGCACCGCTAAGGCCGCAGAACTGCACAATCTTGCCCTTATTTTCTGCAAGCGGCGCTTCAATGACCTCAATCTCTACTCCGTAGTACATTTCAGTTCGCTTGCTTAAAGGCGTTGCCGTGAACACCCTAACGGGAATACCGTTTAACTTGGCATCGCCAATTAACGTACTTTTACGAACCATTCGCACACAGTTATTTCCAGCATTGTCTTTCGACAGCCTACCGTCTGTCTTGTAACACTCAAATAGACCGACTGCTATTGAGCTTGTTTGAGTTGACTGAATGTAACTATCTAACCGCTCTTCTACTTGCGGCGCTACTTTCTCTCGTAAGATGGTTAGGTCAATGGCTAAACCTTCGTCACGCTTTCTATCTTTAACATCATTGATGAAGTTAGTAAGTTCTTGAGATGTTTGTAGGTCTAGAAAGGGAATTGTCGTTGCTAGATTGGTAAGACCTAGTTTCGTCTCTTTGATTAAACTCGAATCAATCTCTTCGTCTACGATAATCAAATCCGCATCCAAGTTACTTAGATTTGTTAGCAGACTGTGAGTTAATAGAAACAGCCCCTTTTCATCGGGGCTGAACAACTTATCTATGAAGCCTTTTCTCTTGGCACTTCTTGTTTTTGCGGGTAGTCCTAATTGCAGATAGAGTAAATCAGATTGAGTTATCTCTTTTTGCGGACAACGATGAATCAGTGCTATCTGATTAAAGGTTGCCTTGTTAAATAAGCGCGTCTCGACCTCTTCTAGATTTGAATGCTTGGGTGCCGCATAAATCACCTTGGTCTTTTCAAGTTCAACCTTAGTAAGAAGAGAGTTGATTATTCGTTCGGTCTTTCCCGAAGCTGTTTGTGACTTAAGAATCTTAATACCAGCTTCTCTATCATCTAGAAACTGCGGTACATGTTCGTCCATCCACTTATCTAAGTTCTCTAAGGGAACCTTGCTTAGATTGGGAACTATTGGAATATCTATGTTTTGAGAAAGAAACTCTGGGATTGTTTGCGATACGCCTAAAGGCCCTTTGACAATCGGACAAGGCTTTAGACTGCTATCTCTGAATTTCTGCCTAATCTGTCCTTCATCGCAGGTATGACCTTCATACGTCTCGGGAACGAAGAACTTTAAAACATCCTGAAGGACAAACCTATTCTTGTCGCTGTATCTAAGGAATCGAAGGTTGCTGAATAGTGCAAGGCGTTCGTTGTAATCGAGGTAATCGCCCTTAGTCCATCTATCCCATAACTTACAACGGCCCTGAAGTTTGCGGTACCATCCCTCATTGACCAGCACGGCATCAGGCGTTGGCATATCCGCATACTCAGGTATGAAGTTCTTCTTTTGCTTCATTGCCTTATTCGGCTCAGTACCAGAGGAAACCTTATCTAAGGCCATAATGCGCCCAATTAAGGCCATTTCAAGTGGTTCTTGGTTAACTACTTCATAGCCCAGCTTGCCCCCGTACCAGAGCCTTGAGCAGTCTTTTGTGGCTCTATCAGGGCTGAATTTTCCAAACAGACCTAGGAGCGCTTTGTAGACGCATTCGTATTCACGTGGGCTGATTTGACGCTTTAGACACCAGACAATGCGGTAATTCCATCTATCCTTATACGTTCCGTTTTTAGACCCAAAATCGCCGTTTTGCACCTGTCTACTTAATAGATTACTTATAAGTACACAGGTGGAATCCGCACTTTTTGCTTCTTTTTTCAGAGTTTCGGGATTCATTGAAAAGCTCGGATACCAGAATGAAACAGGTAGACCAACGTTCGCCGCGTATTCTATTACGTTGTATGGACTTGTCTCGACCTTATCAAAATCAAGCGCTATCAGCTGTGCGCCCCGAGCGTCTTTCTTCTTGAACGTGCCATTATTCAAATCGTAGATACCAGCACGCCAACAATGCCCAGTGCCGCAAAGTCTAGCTATATCTTCAATTGATAAATCGTCTTGTCGATAGTTCTCTTTCCTTTGATACGGACTGGGATTGATTGGCTTTTTACTAAGTGCATCTACCGAATAGCAGAACAGCACTAGTCGTAAATGCCGTTTAAGATTTTCTGCTTATGAGTATTCAGACGTTCAATTTCCATGCGGCCTAAACGCTCAACTCTTGAATCGTATTGCTTGCGATATTCACCATTAGGTTTAAGAATCCAGTAAAGACCCGTCCCTGCGGCCCTATCTTTGAACTCAATTACGTTAGTTACTCTATCGTCTACAGCTAATTCAATTAGACCTGTGAGCGTTAAACCCTTTCCATAAGCATCGCAGTAATCTTCCCAGAGCTTTTTCTTTTCCTCAGAAATACGAATGGTTACTTTCGTATCTTTTGCCATAACAGTCTCCTTTCAATAGAAATGATTTCCTCTATCTCTATTTGAAAAAAAGACTGTACGAATTACAGATTTTTGCCCACGTTTTAGAAAAATGTTCTAACGCTTTAGCACCGTCTCAGCAGCATACTTTTTGATACAGCGCATTGAGACACTAAGAGAACGTTAAAATACCTGCTAATAAAATTCTCAAAACTCGTCTCTTTATTTAGTATCTCAATATTCTATAATTTGAATTATTGAGACGTTATCCAGACGGGAGATTAGCAAAATGAAATTTGGATACGCTAGAGTTTCCACTATCGAGCAGAATCTTGATAGGCAGATTGAAGCCTTACACAAGGCAGGCGTTGAGGACAAGAACATCTTTTGCGATAAAATCTCAGGAGCAAAAGCAGAGCGTCCAGCTCTAGACGATATGCTCTCGCGACTCCGCAAAGGTGATACTGTCGTTATCCTATCTTTCGATAGGTTGGCACGTTCCACTAAGCAGCTTCTCGATTTGTCTAACAGATTTGAGGTTGAGGGCGTAAACCTCTACTCAATCAAGGAACAGATTGATACCTCTACGCCGCAAGGTCGTTTTTTCTTTACCGTTAGTGCCGCTGTAGCGCAATTCCAGCGTGAAATAATCAGGGAAACCCAGCGCGAGGGTTATGAGGCTGCTAAGGCAGCAGGTAAGAAGATGGGTAGGCCCAAGGCAAGCAATGCCGCAAAGGAGCGTGCGGTAGAGCTTTATCGCAAAGGCGAAATGTCCATTGCAGAAATCTGTGCGGCTGTCGGTTTGAGTAGGGCCACTGTCTATAGGGCTATTGAGGCATCTAGGGAAAACTAGACCTCTATGGCTATTGAATATATTTGAATAGATTCCTAGCGTAATCATCTGTCCACAGTTGTTCGCGAAACCTGTCTCTTACCTCAATTCGCTCTTTATCTTGAGTATTCAACAGTTGATAGGCGTAAGTAAGGCACTCCGTTGCCCACTCCCTATCGCCTAGACAATTGGATTCATCGAAGAAATTTGGCATATACTCTGGAATCTCTAAGAGCAGGAACGTAAAGGCTGGAACGATAACTAAATGGAAGAACTCTACGTAGGATTCTCCTTCAATTCTGTCTAGAATCCGATTCCAAAAAAAGAATTGCGGCCCTAAGTAGTTTTCTACATCGTTTAGAAGTAGACCTTTATCAATTTCAATAAGCGTCTCCGCTTCTACGACACACAGCAAATCACCTGTGCTTGGCTCCTGTCCTCCATCCCTGTTCATTTGCTTTTGAAGCCTGTTTAACTCTATGTAAGCACCCTCTTCAGCCGAAAATAGCATCTCAGGGTTAAACTTTTCTTCTAATGAAATCTTATTTTTCATGTACTCCTTGTATTGAATTACCTTAGATTGGTAATCCCAAAGCTCACTCAGCTGCATTAGAAATCACTATCCTGTTTTTCCGCAAACAGATTACCCAAGTTCTGAATATTAATCTGCTTGGCCTGTTCATCATCGCTTGCGTAGATGTTCAGCGTCATTGCCGCATCTTTATGACCAAGGATAGATGCTAACGATTTAATATCCATCTTGCTTTTAACGCCAAGGGTAGCGAAAGTGTGCCGAAGGCCATGAAACGTAATTGGTTTTCCCAAGACGCTATCTAGCTTATTGCGGCTTGACCATTTTTGAAAAGCACTGCCCAAATACCTAGGATTTCTCCAATGACAAACATAGTCCTTTTCGTTTGGTCTACTCTGTCTTTGCTCAGCTATCAGAGCATCTCTAAGCTGCGGCATCATTGGTACTGTTCTTTTTGAATAGGTCTTTGTATCGCCTTCAACTACTACATTTTTGCCTTCTTTATCTTTAATCTGCTTCTCTGCTTTAGTGATATAGATATTGTTTGTCGCTAGATTAATATCATTCCACCTTAAAGCACATACCTCACCAGCACGCAAACCACCGTATAGCGCAAGGCAGATAGGAATATAGAGGTTATTATTCCTAGCGCCTATTATCTCGCCACCGTCAATTAGCGAATAGAGCTTATTAAGACCTTCGCTATCGAGATAAGCGATTTTATGCTTACTAGTATTTCTTGGCATAATCAAACCAGCTCTAGCATCTTTAACTATCTTGCCTTGATGAAATGCGGATTTATACGCTTTGTTGAAAATTGCGTAGAAGCCCTGAACTGAACTCATGGCATATCGTTTTGCTAAAGCATTAATCCAATTTTGTAAGGTTTCAGACGTAATCTCATAGAAGCTCTCTTCTCCTATGTAGGGGAATATCGCATATTCGCCTTGTCTGATATTTCTTTGGTAAGTGACCGTGTCAATTTGCCCAAGAGCATATTGACCTTCAACGTAATCACGAATGGCCTTCTCAACCGTGGTGTATTGAATGTCTCGCTTACTTAGCTCTTCCTCATAATCGCGCCATTCGTTCACTAGTTTCTTAGCGTCTCGATTGTATTTGGTATTGAACGTCTTGTATTTCTTTTTGGCCTTACCCTCTTCATCTTTGTAAAGAAGGTAGCCACGCCATCCTTTTGAAGTCTTTTTATCAATACCGCAAGACGTGTAGAACATTTCCGAGGCCTCTTCTCCCTCTGATTTCTTTCTCTTCCATTTTAACAAGAGTAGAAAATTTAGTAGAAAAAATTACCTGCGGAAATGTCTGAAGGCAAAATTTTTAAGCTATCTACCTGCGTTTTTATATAGGCATCATCTGGTAGATAAACTCCGCCATTTGCCTGTTTTATCCTTTCTACCTGCTGTTTCCCTATTCTTGATTCGCCTTAGTGGAAACGAAATGAGGGAACCAGCTCTGAAACGTAACGAAAAAGGGGCATGGTTGCCCACACCCCCTAATACTACCTGGGAAAAGTCCCCCGGAACATACTATGAACTGCGTACGCTAGTTTTCCGCAACCTTAACGAGCGGCTCGCTGCGATTTGCGCCACAACAGATACGAGTAGACGTAGACGGCTCCAACCGAACCAAACGCCAGAGCCGCAATCACCGCGGCGACGACTTCACTCGAAAGCACGCTGCCTGCCACGCCCATCACAATCAGGCCAATACCCAGCACCATAAAGCAGGCGCCGCCAAAACGCTGCGTACGGCGCCAGTTCTCGGGATCGGCAAGCGCCCAGGGTGTCTTGATACCGAGCGTATAGTTCTGCTTCACACGCGGCAAGTAGTTGCCTACGCCGATGAACAGCAAACCGACAACACCGGAAATCAGCACGTTAACCGAACCGACCGCCGGCACCACGCCCCAGACCGTAAGCTCTCCCAGCCAGCTTATGGCGCACATGAACAAGGTGAAGGCGATTACGAAGCCCTGGTAGAACTTACCCGAGGTTCGATATGCCTCACCTTTGGGGTCGATGCGCGGCACCACGCAGAACATTGCGAGAAGCGCCAGAGGCAGCACGCCGAGCGCGGAGGCCATCCAGCTAGGACCCCAACCGTCGACGGCGCCGTTCGCGCCCCAGTGCGTGGGAATCTGCGCAGGCAAGCTCGGCATCACCATGAGATGCGCTACGACATTGGCGACGCACAGAGCGACCAGCGCAATCCACACGCGCGACGATACCCCCGTGGGGTGAATGCCCTTGTTTTCGTTATTCATCCTTATCACCTTCAGTGTTTGTAAAGCCCATAAACCAGCCTATTAAATCCTGCATGACGGTGGTGTTTAAGCTGTATACGATGTTTTGGCCATGGCGCTCGTCGGTCACCAACCCGGCATTTTTGAGCGTCGCCAAGTGATGGCTTAGCGACGGCTTACTGATATCGAAATGCTCGGCAAGCTCCCCCGCCGTGCAATTGCCCTCGCGCAGCAACTCCAAAATGCGCCGTCGCGTTGGATCGGCAAGCGCCTTAAAACCCTCTCCCGGCATAAGACCTCCTCTCATCATCTCTCATGACGCGCACACTATACTCGATATTTAGATGTTTGTCTAACTATCTAATCTCAATGCTTCAAACCACATCAAAGTAAGCGCCGTCGCAACCTATGGGCGATTACCTATAATGGCAATAGCTAAAACACGATTCGCTTCCCCATCGGAGGATGTCTATGACCGAAACCGCTGCCGCAGCCGCCAACGAGACACGCGACACCAAGCTCGAGATCATCATGGGCCGCGAGGCACTCGATAAGCTCGCCGATGCTACGGTGCTGGTGCTCGGCTGCGGAGGCGTGGGCTCCAACTGCTGCGAGGCACTCGCCCGCGGCGGCATCGGTCATTTCATCATTCTGGATAAGGACATCATCGCGCCCAGCAATATCAATCGCCAGGCCATCGCCTTTCACAGCACTGTCGGCAAGCGCAAGGTTGACGTGATGGAAACCATGATCCACGACATCAATCCCGCCGCCACCGTCATCAAGCGAACTGAATACTTGCTGAGCGACAACATCGATGATTTCTTCGCGAGCGTTTTGGAGCAGATGGACGGCAAGCTCGACTACGTCGTCGACGCCATCGACACCATCTCGGCCAAGCTCACCATTGCCAAATATGCTCAGGACCGCGGCATTCGTTTGGTTAGCTCCATGGGCGGGGCCAACAAACTCCATCCCGAGTGCCTCCGCTTTGCCGACATTTTCGATACGGTACGTGACCCCATGAGCCGCATTATGCGCAAAGAATGTAAGAAGCGCGGAATCAAGAGCCTGTACGTGTTGTTTAGCTGCGAGGAATCGGTTAAGACACAGCCCCGCGACCCTTCCAACATCCACGAGCGTACCGAGTTGGGCACCGCCAGCTTTATGCCGCCCATCATGGGTCAGATGATTGCCGGCGAGGTTATCCGCCAGATCAGCGGGCGCGGCACCGAGCGCGTGCGCGCCGATGGCCAGCGCTTGGACTAGCAGGATGCCCTGCGATGGAACCGCGATTCTTTGACACGCATTGTCACCTTGATTTGATGCTCAACCCCGATGCTGCAGCCAGTGAGTCAGCGGCATCGGGTCTGGGGCTCTTTGACTGCGGGGTCGATCCACGCGACTTCGCGGCAGCAAAAAAGCGGGCCAGCCGATACCCAAACATTATCGCGGGCGCCGGCCTCCATCCCTGGTGGCTCGCCGACGGACGATGCGGTGCCGCCGAAATCAATCTGCTTTGCAAGGTCGCCGCACAAGAGCGCTTTATCGGCGAGGTGGGACTCGACTTTTCCGCGCGCTTTGCCGGAAGCGAGCCGCTACAAATACAGGCATTTGACCGGCTCTGCGATACACTCGCGCAGCATCCTCTTACCGGGCGAGTGATATCAATTCACACCGTTCGTTCGGCAGGAACCGTACTGGACGTCCTTGAGTCATATGGATTACTCACCCCAAGTCCCAACTCCCCCGCCATCATCTTCCACTGGTTTAGCGGCACCTCGAACGAGTTCGTCCGTGCGCGAAACGCAGGCTGCTATTTTTCCGTGAACGAGCGGATGCTCGCTACCAAGCGCGGTCGTGAATACGCCCGACAGATCCCACTCGACCGCCTGCTGCTCGAGACTGATGCGCCAGCCCAGCCGCAAGCAGATACAAGCGCACAGCAGCTCATCACATCGTTGAAAAGCGTCTCCCGGCACATCGCCGAACTTAAAAACCGCTCCGTGGAGAGCGTCGAATCGATCGTTTTAGGAAATTCGCACTCCATATTTGACTTCCACTGACCCCGGTGGGCAAAAAACATCAAATATGAGTACTGTTGCAAAGCTAGTATCATTATTTAGCGACAAAACAACACCCCGTTAATGTACAGTCGTTCATTAACGGGGTGTTTTAGTATGTCTTAAGCCGTAAAAAACAAGCTTAAATCGCCCCCGGGCGCTCAACTAGGGCCTCAAAGGCTTAATTTTGCTGTTACTAAAATAGTGACAGTACTCATATTTGGCATTTTTTGCCCACAGGGTCCCGAGAAGACAACGATTCGACTTCCCGGGACTGCTCACCTATTCGGAAATCGGCGCTCCATGGCCCCAGGAGCCTTCCATGCCGCATACAGTCGAGGCAAACCCCGCCGCAAAGTCGAGCGCGCGCTCAATGGCATTAGCGTCATCGTTGCCACGCTTGACAGCATCGAGATAGCACATCAGGAACGAAGTCAGGAATGAGTCGCCCGCACCCATGGTGTCCTTCATATCCGTTACCGGCTTAGCCAGTTGGCGGTAATAACGATCGCCATCATAGGCAATGCAGCCCTCAGCGCCAGCCGTTGCCGATACGAAACGCGGACCTAGGCTCCTCACCCATGCCAGACGCTCGCGAATCTCATCCTCACTCGCGGCGTCTGCTGCGCTAAAGAACGCGAAGTCAACGTAGGGAGCAATCTGCTCGTAGTACTCGTCGGTCGAATCGTCCGAGAAGTCAAACGAAACCGTGACGCCCGCGGCCTTCAACTTGGGAAGTTCGCGCTCGGTAAAGCAATAGTTGCCCGAGTGGACTACGTCGAACTGCTTCATGTACGCAAGGTCAAAGCGATCGAGCACATAGCGAGCATCACCACGGATGCCACCCTCATTGGAGCCAAGGAAAACACGGTCGCCGTTAACGACGGTCACGCGCGCAGCACCATTCTCACCGATGAGCTGCTTGCATTTGGCAAGTTCAACGTCCTCATCTTCAAGACTCGCAATCACGTGCTCGGCAGCAGCGTCATTACCAAAGATGCCCATATACGCGGAGCGCGCGGCACCGCATTTCTTGGCATACACGGCAAAGTTCACCGCATTGCCACCCGGATACATCGTGCGAATATGCTCGTAGCGGTCGACGACGTTGTCGCCAAACCCCAGTGCGCTCACGTTAAATGCCATAGCGCGCCCCTCTCTTATGCCAACGGAACCACTGTTGTGACAGCAGTACCGCCCAGGATCTACGCGAGTTCCAGTAGCTCCGGCAGCTGGTCGATAATCTTGTCCGCGGCATCCTGGCTAAAGCCAAAGCGCTCCTCGCGCTTGGCAATGACTGTCAGGCCGGCTCGCTTGCCGGCAGTGATGCCAGGCACCGAATCCTCAACGCAGCAGCAGCGATTCGCGGGCAGCCCCAGCAGGTCCAGCGCATGCAGGTAGATGTCGGGCTCGGGCTTGCTCTCCTTAAACTGCTCGCCGCTCACCACATACTCAAAGGCATCCGACAGCCCGCATGCGTTGAGCACTTCCTCGATGCTATCCATGGGAGACGAGCTGGCAAGCGCCACGCGAACGCCGCGGCGCGGCAGCTCTCGAATCGTATCCACGGCGCCTGGGTTAATCAAAGCCTGATAGTCGCGCGGGCGCTTATGCGCCCACTCGTCCCAACGGGCCAACGCTTCCTCGCCAGTGAAATGCCCCCTACCGGCGCGCTCAAACCAATCGACCAGCATATGCAGGAAGAACTGATGTGAGGTGCCAACCTGCCCGTTTAGCTCCTCTTGGGTTAGATTCAGCCCAAGCTCCTTGGCAAACGCGGCGGTCTCCCCCAGGTAGTAATACTCGGTATCGACGATGACGCCATCCATGTCAAAGATAACGGCGTCGAACGGAAATGCGGACACGGCACCCTCCCTAACAAAAAGGCGCCCGCAAGCGGACGCCCGAACCATGCACTATCGGCGATTCTAACCCAGCAGCTGGTCAAGTGCCACCGCAATGCCATCTTCGTTGTTGTTGGCGGTCACCATCTGCGCCACAGCCTTGACCTCGTCGACGGCGTTACCCATGGCAACACCGGTACCCGCCCACTCAATCATGGACTTGTCATTCTGGCCGTCGCCAAACGAAACGACCTCGCTGGCATCGATGCCGAGCTTGGGCAGGGCACCCTCGAGCGCGTGGGCCTTGTCGATACCGGGCGCCGTGTACTCAAAGTACCAGTCGGCCGTAAACATGCCCGAAAGCGTCTGCTTAAAGGGCGCATACATCTCCTCGTAATGCGCCTGCAGGTAGGCTGGATCGCCCGCCGTCAGCAGCTTATCCACGGGATAAGTGTCCACGACCTCATGCAAGCTCTCGACCTCACGGATCTTAAGGTCGCACGCATCGCGCTCGTATTTGACGATGTTTTTCTGCGAGCCATCCGGCAGCGTAATCATACAGCGGTACGAATCCTCAACATGCAGATTGCGACCAAGCGAGATCATGGGGATCACATCATAGTTTTGCAGGTGATCAATCAGGCGATGCAATTCGTCGGCAGGCATAGCCTGATCGAACAGCACCTCATCGGTCTGAGCGTCGACCACATGCGCGCCGTTAAAGGCCACCAGTAAACCATCATGGTTCTGAAGGTCGAGCTCCTGCGCCAAGGCGTGCAGCCCCCATGCGGGACGGCCCGAAGCCAAGATGAGCTTAATGCCCAACTCCTGCGCCGCGAGCAGCGTCTCGCGCGTACGCGGGCTGATGACCTTTTGGTCGTTGGTGAGCGTACCGTCGATATCCATTGCGATGGCTTTGATTGCCATATATGCCTCCCCGTCATTGAACAACCTTGTCTGAGCCATCATACAGAACACCCACGGCGGCGCTGTTTGCAACGGGAAAAATGTCATATTGTCCCAAACATGAACGGCGCGCCTTCGACGATTGCGATGCCCGTCGAGGCGCCTCCCGATACATTCCATCCTATCCAAATAGCAAGGGGCCCGTATCCCAACGGATACGGGCCCCTTTCAGCCATAAGCCAACTCAGCCGTAAAGACTACTTGCGATGAGCGCGATAGAACTCGATGAGCGCCTGGGTCGAAGCGTCCTGCTCGGCCTTGGCGGCGTCGTCGTGGAAGGCCGGGGTGATCTGCTTGGCAAGCTGCTTGCCCAGCTCGACGCCCCACTGGTCGTAGGAGTCGATGCCCCAGACCGTGCCCTCGACAAACGTAATGTGCTCGTACAGGGCGATGAGCTCGCCAAGCGCGAACGGGGTCAGCGTGTCACCGAAGATCGAGGTCGTCGGGCGGTTGCCCTCAAAGCAACGAGCCGGGACGATCTGTTCGGGCGTGCCCTCGGCACGAACCTCGTCGGCTGTCTTGCCAAAGGCGAGTGCCTTGGTCTGGGCCAGGAAGTTGCCCAGGAACAGCTCGTGCACGTCCTGGCCGCTGTCGGTCGCAGGGTTGGCGGTATTGGCGAAGGCGATGAAATCGGCCGGAACCACCACGGTGCCCTGGTGCAGCAGCTGGTAGAAGGCGTGCTGGCCGTTGGTGCCGGGCTCGCCCCAGAAGATCTCACCGGTGTCGGAGGTCACGGCGCTGCCGTCCCAGCGGACATGCTTGCCGTTGGACTCCATGGTGAGCTGCTGCAGGTAGGCCGGGAAACGATGCAGGTACTGGCAGTACGGCAGCACGGCGTGGCTCTTGGAACCGAAGAAGTTGACGTACCAGACGTTGAGCAGACCCATCAGCGCGACGGCGTTGTTCTCGAGCGGCGTGTTGCAGAAGTACTCGTCGATGGCGTGGAAGCCCTCGAGGAACTGCTGGAAGCGCTCGGGGCCGAGCACGACGATCAGCGACAGACCCACGGCGGAGTCGACGGAATAGCGGCCGCCGACCCAGTTCCAAAAACCGAAGGCGTTGGCGGGGTCGATACCGAAGGCCTCGACCTTTTCGAGCGCGGTGGAAACGGCAACGAAGTGCTTTGCCACGGCCTCGGCGTTCTGCTCATCGGAGCCATCGATGGCGCCCTGAGCCTTGAGCTGCTCGAGCATCCAGGTCTTGACCTCGCGGGCGTTGGTGAGGGTCTCGAGCGTGGTGAAGGTCTTGGAGACGATAATCACGAGCGTGGTCTCGGGATCCAGACCCTTGAGCTTCTCGGCCTGGTCGTTGGGATCGATGTTGGAGATATAGCGGCAATCGATACCGGCGTCGGCATAGGGACGCAGGGCCTCGTAAGCCATGACCGGGCCCAGATCGGAGCCGCCGATGCCGATGGACACCAGGTGCTCGATCTTTTTGCCGGTAACGCCCTTCCACTCACCGGAGCGCACGCGCTCGGCGAAGGCATACATGCGATCGAGGACCTCGTGCACGTCGGCGACGACGTCCTGGCCGTCGACGATAAGCTGGCCCTTCTCGCTTGCCGGACGGCGCAGCGCGGTATGCAGGACGGCGCGGTCCTCGGTGGTGTTGATGTGCTCGCCGGAGAACATGGCGTCGCGGCGCTCCTCGAGCTTCACCTCGCGGGCAAGATCGCACAGCAGCTTGACGGTCTCATCGGTCACCAGGTTCTTGGACAGGTCGAAGTGCAGGTCACCGGCGTCAAAGCTCAGCTTGTTCACGCGCTCGGCATCGGCGGCGAACCAGGCCTTGAGGTCGATACCCTCGGCCTCGAGCTTCTCCTGATGGGCCTCGAGCGCCTTCCAAGCGGCAGTCGACGTAGCATCGATAGGTGCGGCAACAGTTGCCATAGAGTCCTCCTCAGCATACGGGCACACGCCTCCATGCGCCCGGACATTCAGATGCCACTATTCTAGCGCAGGTCAAGACTATAATCAGCGAGCGTTGCCAATCGGCCCCCAAACGGCAACCGACCAAAAAGGGACAGGTTTATTTTGGCAGGTCAAACGCTTTACCAATCAAAAATGACCTATCCCTTTATGGCAAATATTAGGCCGCGGCGCAGACGCTACCGAGTAACTCACGCAGAGGAGACCCGATGCCCTCCAGCAGTTCGGGCGCGATGATGGCGAAAACGGGAACCTCGCCGGCACCCACAACGGCGGGCACTTTTCCCTCGGAGACGATGCATCCATAAGGCACAAAGCCGTCCTCACCGGCATCGAGCGCCTCCATACGACGGGCGAGCTCGCGCGCAAAGCCGGCCGTATCGGCATCGCCGATCGCCAGGACAAAGTCCACGCCTTCGTCGGTCGCCAAGGCCACGGCTTCGTCGATCAGCTCGTCTCCCCCGTCGCCCCCGACCAAACCGCAGCGGAAAAGCACGCGCTCGAGCAGGGCGCGATCGAGCGAGCCCAGCGCCGCCGAAACGAGCTCATCACGCGTGTGCTTGTCGCCTCCCAGCACGACCAGTGCCTTGGTGCCGCCATAGTGGGCAACCAATCGCCCGCACCAGCGAGCCACATCCCCATCCGCAACCAAGCGCGTCGGCATACCAAACCCATAGTTGACCATTATCCCCACAACCCTTCCGTGCGTATAGGCGGTATCAATCGTTAGGCTCATGCTACGAAGCGAGGTTTTCCGAGCTGTTTCGCGCTCTTTAGAGCTGCGTTAAAAACCCGATGCAACCGCACGACCATACCTGCCAAAAAGGGGCAGGTTTTGACGGTGTCCGGTCGAGCAGGTATTATCGAACAGGTATTCGATAAGAACATGTGTTTGATGGGAGGGCGCGTGGGGCACGAGCGTCACACCTATATCTGCATCGACCTTAAGACGTTTTACGCCAGTGTCGAGTGCGTCGACCGCGGACTCGACCCACTCACTACGTGCCTGGTCGTTGCCGACGAATCGCGCGGGCGCACGACCATCTGCCTCGCCATCACACAGGCTATGAAGGACCTCGGGATACACAACCGCTGCCGTCTGTTCGAGATTCCCGACGGCATCGACTGCATCAAGGCCGTACCGCGCATGCAGCACTACATGGAGGTGTCGGCGAAAATCTACGGCATCTATCTGGAATACGTGAGTCCGCAAGACATTCACGTCTACTCCATCGACGAATGCTTTATCGACGTGACGCCCTATCTGGACCTTTATCACACCGATGCCGAAGGGTTCGCCTGCATGTTGCGCGACGAGGTCTTGGGGCGCACCGGCATCACGGCGACGGTCGGTATCGGCCCCAACCTATTCCAGGCCAAGGTGGCGCTCGACATCACCGCCAAGCACGTAGCCAGCCGCATTGGCGTACTCGACGACGAGATCTTTCGCAAGGAGATCTGGCCCCATCGCCCCATCACCGACATCTGGGGCATCGGCCCCGGCGTGGCGGCCCGTCTCGAGAAATACGGCGTCTACGACCTGATGGGCGTCGCCGCACTCGACGAGAACCTGCTCTACGACGAACTCGGCGTCAACGCCGAATATCTCATCGACCACGCCTTCGGGCGCGAGCCGACAACCATCGCCGATATCCAAGCCTATCGCCCGCAAGCGACCTCGACCACCACAGGACAGGTGCTCTCGAAGGGCTATGCCTACGAGCAGGCCTACACCGTCTTGCGCGAAATGGTCGACAACGCCGTGTTGGATCTAGTCGATAAGCACGTGGTCTGCGACAGCATCTCGCTCTTTGTGGGCTACGCGAGCGAGCGCGCCGACATACGCCGGCTCAACGCCAGCGGCACGGCGCAGTATATAGACGGCTGCGGACACTTGCGCTCGAGCACCTCGGGCATCGAGCCCGCAGCGACCGACGGCCCCGAGCTCGCGCCCCGTGCTCCCAAGCCCGTCCAGCGCGATGACGAAAGGCGTCGCCTGGTGCGCGAAGCGCAGGCAATCGATGGCATCTTTGTGGGAGAGCATGGCGGCAAACCGCGTGGTGGCTATGCCGCACTCTTTGCGCACTCCAACGCCTCGCGAAAGCTGCCCGAGCGCACTAATTCGTTTAAGAAAATCATGGGGTATTTCGATGACCTTTGGGCACAAACGGTCGATCCCAAACGACCGGTCAAGCGCATCAACCTGGGATTTGGCAATCTTGTGCCCGAGGAATTTGCCACCATCGATCTGTTCAGCGATATCGAGGCCGATGAGCGCGAGCGCGACCTGGCGCGCGCCGTCCTGGCCGTGAAAGGCAAGTACGGCAAGAACGCGCTCGTCAAGGGATTAAGCTTTACCGCCGGCGCCACCGCGCGCGAACGCAACGGCCAAGTTGGAGGACATCGTGCCTAAACCCAAGCAGCAGCCCGTGCGCCCGCCGACCGCCTTCGAGCGCCTGGCGGACCCCGAGGGCAGACGCCGCGCCGCCGACCCCAACCTCACTGCCAACGGTGCCGTGCGCGCCAACCGCGCCGCACAGTTTATGCCCTTTGCCGCCCTCACGGGATACTACGAACTCGTGCGCAAGCAGGAAATCACCGTCGAGTCAAAACGTGAGCTCACGGAAGAAAAAGCCCTCGTACTTTCTAAAAAGCTCGAGGGTCTCAAACGTGGCGACTTGGTTCGTGTCACCTATTACGATACATACGGCTATCGCAGCCGCACCGGCATCCTCGACGAGGCGCTCCCCGCCTTCAAGCTCCTCAAGCTCCGAGACATCGCCATCGACTTCGACGACATCCAAGACATCGAACTGCGCGGACGAGCCTAGCCAAGGAAGCGCATCCAGGGCGGCGCTTACAGCGTCATGACGTAGTAGCCCGCGTCTTTCACGGCCGTCTCGAGGACACCACGATCAACCGGCTGCTTAGAGCGCACGCGTGCCGTGTGGTCCGCATACGTCACCGTTGCCCACACGCCATCCAGCGCATTGAGGGCATTGGCTACGTTCTGAGCGCAGCCGTCACAGTTCATGCCGCCGATGAGCAGCTCATCGCTATAGGGATAGTGTGACGCATCGGTATCCACCACAACAACCTTTTTGGCCTTCTTGCCGCTCGTACCATCGCTGCAGCAACTCTTCCCGTGTGTCGAAGCGGCAATGCGACGCAGTCCAAAAAACATGCCGACGGCAATGACGGCCAGCACGATGAGATTCGCAGGGTTGAGCAAGTCACTCATGCGCTCCCCTTTCAAGTAGCACTATCTAGATACCCCCATGGGGTGCCCCCATCTTAACCCAAAATCATGTCTGTTCGGTCAATTAGTTTCCCTCTTCAAACTTTTTTGTTGACCATGGCTTACTTTCGTGTATAAGTTTTCCTAGGCTAACAGTTTAGATCCGTAAGGAGCGCCGTGACTCGAACCATAGACATCCCAACGTTTCAGGCGGCAGTCGTGCGCAACTGCTCTCCCACGCTCGCGGGCATCAAGCCGGCATCGCTCTTTACCTATCCAGGCACCTACGCCCACGGGGACGGCTCGACCACAACCGAAACCATTGCAGAACGCCGAGCACGCCTGCTCAACGTTATCGCCCAGTGCAATCGCGAGCTTGACCCGCTCGGCATCCACCTGAGTGTTTTGGTCTGGCGGCCCTGCGGAGCGCTCGTGTACGCGTACCGAGCCAAAAGCCTCGCCACCTATTTCGCAGACCCTCGCGTCCAAACGGCGCTCACCTCGGAAGGCTACGACACGAGAGACCTTTCGGCATGCCTTGTGCATTTGGCATCACGCATCACGCTCGCGAGCAATAACGTCGCGGAATGCGCCTGCAGCCAGACTCGATGCGCACTACCCCAGCAAGCTAGCTGCAGCAAAGACTGCACCTGCGAGTTTCCGCACGAAATAGGCTACTTCCTTGGATATCCCTACGACGACGTGCACGAATTTATCGTCCAGCGCGGCGAGAACTACAAGGTCTTTGGGGCCTGGAAGGTCTACGCAAATGTCGAGCAGGCGCTTGCGACGTTTGATGCCTACCGTGCCTGCACCCAATACTTCACTTTTATCTATCAGCAGGGCTGCAGCCTGGCGCAACTTGCCCAGGCAACCCGATAGAACGTACAAGCCGCGGCAAGCGCCGCACGACCGAAAGGACAAAACATGAGCAAGATCGCCGTCGTCTACTGGAGCGGCACGGGCAATACCGAGGCCATGGCAAACCTCGTCGCCGAAAGCGCCACGTCCGCGGGGGCCGAGACTGAGGTCATCCCCTGCGCCGACTTCTCTGCCGACAAGGCCGCCGAATATGATGCCTTCGCCTTCGGCTGCCCCGCCATGGGCTCCGAGGAGCTTGAGTATGACGAGTTTCAGCCCATGTGGGACGAGGTCAAGGAGACCCTCGGCGACAAGAAGGTCGTCCTCTTTGGCTCCTATTCGTGGGCCGAGGGCGAGTGGATGGACAACTGGAAGGCCGACGCCGACGAGGCCGGCGTCAACGTCGTGGACTCCGTCATTTGCTACGATGCGCCCGACGATGAGGGCGAGGTGGCCTGCAAGGCCCTCGGAGCCGAGCTCGCGTAACGAAACCAGGCCTCCAAAAGAGCCTGTATCACAGCGCATCCCCATCCCTACAAAAGAGCGGGGGCTGGATTCAAGTCCAGCCCCCGCTCTTTTGTAACGGCAGTTACATCAACCGGCTACGAGATATTTCCCAAGAACGCCTTGGTGCGCTCGCTCTTGGGGTGGTCGAAGACCTCGCTCGGCGTACCCTCTTCCACAATGACGCCGCCGTCCATAAAGACGACGCGGTCGGCGACATCGCGGGCAAAGCCCATCTCGTGCGTCACGACGATCATGGTCATGCCGTCGCGTGCCAGGTCGCGCATGACACCCAGGACGTCGCGCACGAGCTCGGGGTCGAGCGCCGAGGTGGCCTCGTCAAAGAGCATGACGTGCGGGTTCATCGACAGGGCGCGGGCGATGGCAACGCGCTGCTGCTGACCGCCCGAGAGCTGGCTCGGCATAAAGTCGATACGCTCGGCAAGACCGACCTTGGTCAGCTCCTCGACGGCAATTTTCTCGGCCTCTTCCTTGCTGCGCTTGAGCACCTTCTGCTGCGCGAGCATGACGTTCTTTTTGACTGAGAGGTGCGGGAACAAATTGAACTGCTGGAACACCATACCCAGATGCGTGCGCACCTTGTTAAGATCGACGCCCTTGGCGCACACGTCCACACCCTCAACGACAATCGAGCCACTCGTGGGATGCTCAAGACGGTTGATGCAGCGAAGCATCGTCGACTTACCCGAGCCCGAGGGACCCAGAACTACGACAACCTCGCCCTTGTGCACATCCAGATCGATATCGCGCAGGACCACGTTATCGCCAAAGGCCTTCTGGAGGTTCTTGATGCTGACGACGACCTCGTTCGAGTTATTGGTTTCGCTCATGATAGGACCTCCTTACAGACCGGCGATGTGATCGGCGGGCGTCGCGACGACCTGTCCGGCGCTCTTGGCGGGACGCTTCTTCTTAGTTTCGGCCGTGCCCAAAAGCCTCGCCTCAAGGCCGCTCACCAAGCGAGCGAGCGGCAGGGTGATGACCAGATAGAACAGGGCGGCAACCACGTACGGTGTAATAGAGCCCGTCGTGGCCACGATGGTGCGGGCGTTCATGACGATCTCGACCACGCCCACGGCCGCGAGCAGCGACGTATCCTTGTAAAGCAGGATGAACTCACTGGTCAACGTTGGCAGGACATTGCGGAACGTCTGCGGAATCATAACGTAGAGCAGTGTCTGGAAGGCGTTCATGCCCAGCGAGCGCGCAGCCTCGTTCTGGCCCTTGGGGATCGACTGAATACCGGCACGGAAGATCTCGCACAGGTAGGCGGACGAGTTCATGGCCATGACGATGACGCCCAGCACATAGTCGTCAACCTTGACGCCGGCCAGCGGCAGGCCAAAGAACGCGATGTAGATCTGCAGGAACGCCGGCGTACCGCGAATGATATTCACATAGATACCGGCAAGGCAACGCAGGATGCGCGACTTGGAGATGCGCATGAGCGACAGGGCGAAACCGAAGGGAATTGCCAGCGGAAACGCCACGAGCACGATCGAGAGCGACATGAGGAAGCCTTTGAAGACGATCGGCAGGCTCTGGACCAAAATGACCGGGTTCAGGAACAGGCGAAGGAACATGTTGGAATTCCATGCCTCGATCCACGGCTGCTCCTTAAGGTCGGCCAGGAAGTTATCGAATGCCGTCACGCCCTTGATCTCCACCGACGGAATCTTGGAGATCTTCTTGGTCGAGCCGTCAGCCAAGATGTAGGTTCCGCTAAAGGCCTCGTCGCCGCCCTCGACGGGGAACGTCACGCCGTAAACCTCGACACGGAAAAAGCCGCCGGCAGGCGCCGTCTCGCCAAAGTCGATCTTGAGCGTCTGGCCATCGGCCTTGCACGTGGGCTTCATGGGCGTACGGTCCATGAGGTCCTCGCCCGAGAGCATCGTCAATCGCGTGTCATCGGTACCAAACGTCGCGCCGTCGACAAACGTCAGCGAAAGACCGCTCAGCTCCTCGTCGGTATCGGCCTGAACTTCCCAGGTAATGCGCGTCTCGGTGCCGCCGACCACAGCGCTGCCCGAACCGGTGTTGGGTCGGGCGGTAATCTTTGCGGTCTCAAGCGCCTGGGCGGTCGTGGGCGCATATGCCCCCGCGCACACCAGCGCGAGCGCCACGGCCATGACGCAGGCTAGCTTTTGGAGCAAGGCGGACAGTGAAAAACGCTGCTCCGTGGCCCCTTTGTTCAATCGAGACAAGGTGGCTCCTATCGTAGAAGTTGCCGGCAAAACAAGACGGAAACGCGGTCCGTCGAGAGAAGCGCAAAGGCCCTCTCCGCAAAACGGAAAGGGCCCGCACGCAATCAAGCATTAATTTACTTGATGCTGTACTTAGCCATGAGGGCGTCAACGGTACCGTCGTCGGTCAGGTCCTTGATGGCCTGGTTGATGTCGTCCTTGAGCTTGGTGTTGCCCTGGTTGATGGCGATGGCGTACTCCTCGCCGGTGCTGATCTGCTTGATGGTCTGGCAGGTGTTGAACTGCTCGGCGGTCAGCTGGCTGGCAACGGAGCGGTTGGTGACTACGGCGTCACCCTTATCGGACTGCAAGGCGCTGAAGCACTCGGTAGCATCCTTGTAGGGGACGATCTTGGCCTTGGGGAAGTTCTCCTGGGCAAAGGCCTCGGCGGTCGAGCCAGACTGGACGATGATGGTAGCGTCGGCGTTGTTGAGCTTCTCGCTGTAGTTGTCAGCCGTGATGTCGGCGTTATCGACCTTGGTCACGATGGCCTGATCGTCCATGTAGTAGGAATCAGAGAAAGTGACTTCCTTCTCACGCTCGGGCGTGTCGGTGATAGCCGCGATGGAAACATCATACTTGGCGCCCGAAGCGACGCCCGGAACCAGCGTGTCAAAGTCATTGTTGACATACTCGACATCCAGGCCCAGCTTGTCGCCGATAGCCTTGATGAGCTCAAGGTCAAAGCCCTGATAATCGCCGTTGTCATCCTTGTACTCAAACGGAGCGTACTCGGCAGAGGTGCCGACGGTGAGCGTACCGTCCTTGACGAGTGCATACTCCTTGGAGCCGTCGACCTTCTCGACCTTCGCGTTGTCAGAGCTGCTGGAACCGGCATCGGAACCAGAGGTGGCGTTGGACGAACCACAGCCCGTCAGTGCAAGAGCGAGCGCCATGGCGCCCGTGGCTGCAAACGCGCCAAGCTTCTTGAGCTTCATAATCAGTCTCCTTCCAGTGACCCCGTTTGATTCAGAGGTCTGCAAAAACTGTTGGCTATTATGCACCCGGAATTACGAATCTGCAATGAGAAAACTGATTGAAACAAACCCATAACGTGAATGGAATACTCCACTTAGCAACAGTCATTACTGCTGCAATGACCTTAACAGTTTGATTTCAGCTGCATAACCTGCAAGTTCGTTCGGCGTCTCCAAAATAAATGGAAGTGCACGCAAGCGGCTATTCGATACAATATTCTGCATAACCTGCATACCGCCGCCAAACTCTTCACTACCCAGGTAGCCCTTGCCGATGCACTCGTGGCGATCCTTATGGGCGCCGCAGGGGTTCTTGGAGTCATTGATATGCACGGCGCGCAAGCGCTCGATACCCACCACGCGGTCGAACTCGTCGAGTACGCCGTCCAGGTCATGGATGATGTCGTAGCCAGCATCGCTCACATGGCAGGTGTCCAAACAAACGCCCAGCTTATCGGACAGCTCCGGGCACTTGGCGGCAACGCCCTCGATAATGCGCGCCAGCTCTTCAAAGCTACGGCCCACCTCGGTGCCCTTGCCCGCCATGGTCTCAAGCAATACCGTCGTCTGCTGTCCCTCAAACATCACCTGGCACAGCGTGTCGACAATCATCTGAATGCCGGCGTCTGCCCCCTGTCCCACATGCGCACCGGGATGGAAGTTGTAGTAGTTGCCGGGCAGTGCTTCCAGACGCTGCAAATCTTCCGCCATAGCCTCCAAGGCAAACTCCCGCGCCCGCTCCTTAGCGGAGCAGGGGTTATAGGTATACGGGGCATGCGCCACTAGCGGTCCAAAGTCGTTTTGCGCCATAAGCTCGCGCAGAGCCGCCACGTCATCCATGTCAAGGTCTTTTGCCTTGCCACCGCGCGGGTTGCGCGTAAAGAACGCAAAGGTATTGGCACCAATGGACAACGCCGTCTCCCCCATTGCCCGATAGCCCTTCGTCGTCGAAAGATGACACCCGATCGTTAGCATCTCCAACTCCCCCTCATCAGTTGCGGTGAAATACGGTCTATTGGTGCCTTATTTTGGCGCAAACAGACCGTATTCCACCGCAAGATATAAAAGGGGCATCAGGGGCAAGGTCCGCCGAGCCCCCTTGAGCACCAGCACCGCAGCCTAGAGCGTCAAGCGAATCGCATCGATAATCTGCGCGCAGCGCTGCGTGGCGGCAAGAGGCATAACGGGGCTTTCAAGCTCTCCCGTCTGGACGAGCTGCGTCGCATGCTGAATTTCGCCGTAGAAATCATCGACCTCAAACGGGGCATTAATTTCGAGCATTCGTCCGTCGGAGTACTTCACATGGGCGAGCTCGGGGCGATGGAGGCGCTCGATTTCCACCGAACCCCGTTCGCAGGCAATCATTAAGCGGCTTTCATATGCTGCTTTGCCGTCGCACACCATATGAATGGGTATACCGCCGACACTCATATGGATCTCATCGGCCCAATCCACGCGGCCACCCGATACGTCACGCCAGCGAACTTCACGAGACGAAACATCGCACGCACCCGCAAGAAGATCCTCAAACCACCCGACCGCGTAGCAGCCCATGTCATATAGACAGCCACCCTGCAACGGATCGAGCAGATAACTCGAAGGCGGCTGACCATAATCGAGTTTTTGCACGCTTTCGATCGAGACGATACGGCCAAGCTCGCCCGACGTAAGCAAACCCTTCACGCGAGTATGCATCGGACAAAACCGATTCTTCATCGCCTCCATAAACAGTACGCCGCGCTCGCGAGAGGTGGAGGCAATCGATAGAGCCTCTTCCTCACTCAAAACGGCCGGTTTTTCGCACAGCACGGCCTTTCCCGCGCGCAGTGCCCGACAGACCCAATGCGCATGCATGCCATGTGGAAGAGCCAAGTAGATTGCGTCGACATCGGGGTCGGCAATCAGCGCATCATAAGCCGCATCGCCGCTATCGTCAGTCGTGGCATAGCTGTGCGCGGCATCAATCGAAAACGCCCTGCAAAACTCCTCAACATGCGAAGGGGCGCGACCGGCGGCAGCCACAAGCCGCGCCCCGTCCACCTCCTTGAGCGACGATGCAAATCGATGCGAAATGTGCCCAGCGCCCAAAACGCCCCAACGAACCTCGCGCAAATCATCACATGAATCCCGATGGCCCACGACAGCCCCCTTCAGTTGCGGTGGAATAGTTCCTGTTTAAGCCCCATTCTGCCGCAAACAGGAACTATTCCACCGCAAGTTATAAAAGGGTCATGAGGAGCGCGTTTTGCAAAAGGCTTTAAGCGCAGCCGTTACGGGGCCAGGCTGGAAACGTCGGCGCACATCGTCGAGACGCTCGGGAATATCGATGTGCTGCGGGCAGTGACGTGCGCATTTGCCGCACTTGACGCAATTGCTCACCAGCTTGGGCTCGTTCGTCCGCACCGCGCTCGCCGTAAAGTATTGAGACAGGCCCGTAAACCAGCTGTGCGCATAGCTCGCGTTGTAGGCGCCAAAGCAGCCGGGAATATTGATGCCCTTGGGGCATGGCATGCAGTAGCCGCACCCCGTACAGGGCACGCGATTCGATTTCTCAAACTCTCCCAGCACACGTGCGATGGTATCGAGCTGCTCTCTCGTCATCGAATTCGGCAGTGCGCGATCCGCCAATGCCACGTTCTCGTCCACCTGCGCGGTATCGGTCATGCCCGAAAGCAGCATCGTGACTTGAGGATGGTTCCACACCCACGAAAGGCCCCAAGCAGCCGGCGTCTTCAGGTACGGATCGCGTACGTCATCGAGCACGGCGCGGGCCCGCGGAGGCAGCTTGCCCGCCAGGCGTCCGCCCAAAAGCGGTTCCATCACAAACACCGCGAGCCCGCGCTCGGCGGCTGCTATAAGTCCCGCCGTTCCCGCTTGGTAGCGCTCTCCAGCGTAGTTGTACTGGATCTGGCAAAAATCCCAGTCATACGCGTCAAGCATCGTGAGGAAGTCCGCGGCGCTGCCGTGGTACGAAAAACCAATCTGGCGAATGCGCCCCGCCACCTTTTGACGCGCAATCCAGTCCTCGATACCCAACGCCACCACGCGCTCCCACTGGGCGGGCGAGGTGATGTTGTGCATGAGGTAATAGTCGATATGATCGGTTCGCAGGCGGCGCAGTTGTTCGTCGAAAAACCGGTCGAAATCCTCCGCACACTTGCACGAAGCATGCGGCAGTTTGGTCGCCAGCAACACCCGGTCGCGTAGCCCCAAGCGCTCAAGTGAGGCGCCCACGCACACCTCGTTACCGGGATAGAGATACGCGGTATCCAGATAATTAATCCCCTGTTCCACCGCACGGGAAATGATGGCATCGGCTGTCTTCGCATCCGGATGGCCCGGCGCACCGGGAAATCTCATGCAGCCCAGACCCAGAGCGGATATTCGGTTACCACTTTTGGGGTCAACGCGGTATTGCACGGCCCCTCCTTTCGCCATCAGCGCCCCGGCAAGGCGAAACACAATGGTCACGCGGCCGAAACATCGTGGAATCGCAATCGAGAACGTATCGTAACGCAGCAGAAATCGAGCTGTCACGGCACCGCTTTAACATCAGCAAAAAGCCCGATGAAAGGAGCCACCCATGCCCACGCTCGACCTTTGGAATCTCGCATCCCAGCTCAAAAGCACCGATTATCGCTGGGTAGACCTCACCCACACGCTCTCGTGCGACACTCCGCACTGGTTCGGCTTTAAGCCCTTTGAGTCCACCAAACTCTTCGACTACCTGCCCGACACGCCCGAAGACATGCTCGCGCCCATGCGCTGCTTCCAGTATTCGGTTGCTTCGCAGTACGGCACGCATGTCGACGCACCGCGCCACTTCCATGTTGACGGCCGTTCCCTTGGAGAGATTGAACCCATCGAGTTTATGCATCCGCTCTGTGTGATCGACAAACACGAGGAGTGCGCCACAAATCCCGACTACGTCCTGACCGTCGAGGACCTCAAAGCATGGGAGGATGAGCACGGTCGCATTCCCAAAGACGCTTTCGTCGCCTTCCGCTCCGACTGGTCCAAGCTCACCGACCTCGAAAACAAGGACGAGGACGGCCAGCCCCACTACCCCGGCTGGGACCTCGACGCCATCAAATGGCTTGTAGAAGAGCGCGACATCGGCGCCATCGGCCACGAGCCGGCTGACACCGACCCGGCGAGCGTGACCACGCGTGAGGACGCCTACCCCTACCCCGGCGAGCAGTACATCCTCTCGGTCGACCGCTATCAGATCGAGGTCATGGACCATCTAGACGAGCTTCCCGCCACGGGCGCCGTCATCTTCTGCACCTTCCCCAAGGTGCGTGATGGCGTCGGATATCCCGCACGTGTCTTTGCGGTCTGCCCCGCGTCATAAGTTCCCATGCGTTTGTTCTTCTAAATACGGCCATCCGGTGCACGCGACATGGCCCGGCGGCATACAATCCATCAGGCGCCCCATACGCGGGCGCCTTTTTATGGGGAGATGATTCACATGCAGATCAACAAGGTCGCCTTCATCGGCAAGGGCGGCGTGGGCCTGCTCTACGGCAGCATGATCGCCCAAGCGCTCGGCAACGACGCCGTCGAATACGTTATGGACGACGCGCGCTTTGAGCGCCACGCGGGTGATGCGCTCACCGTCAACGGCAAGCCCTGCGCGCTCAAGTCCGTCCGCGCGAGCGAGGCGACACCCGCCGATCTGGTCATCCTCACGGTCAAGACAACCGGACTCGACCAGGCGCTCAAGACTATGGAACACATCGTGGGCCCCAAAACGCTCATCGCCTCGCTGTGCAACGGCATCACCAGCGAGCAGAAGATTGCCGAGCGCTTTGGCTGGGAGCACACCGTCCTCGGAATCTGCCAAGGCATGGACGCTGTGTTTCTCAACGGCGCGCTCACCTTTACCAATGCGGGCGAGATCCGCTTTGGTGCGGCCGCCGGCACCGACCCCGCGACCGTCACCGCTATCGACGGGCTCTACACGCGCTGCGGCATCGCCCACACCGTCGAGGACGACATCGCCCACCGCATGTGGGCAAAACTTATGCTCAACGACGGCATCAACCAGACCTGCATGGCCTACGGAGGCACGTACGGAAGCGCCACGGAACAGGGCTCCGAGCAGCGTCGTTGCTTTGTCTCCGCCATGCGCGAGACGCTTGCGGTCGCCAACGCCGAGGGTATCGAGCTCACCGAGGCAGACCTAACGCAGATGGTGCATCTCATCGAGGGGCTCGACCCCGCCGGCATGCCCTCGATGGCGCAGGACCGCGTCGCGCAGCGCAAAACAGAGGTCGAGGAGTTCGCGGGCACCGTCCGCCGCCTCGCGGCCAAGCACGATATCCAGGCGCCGCAGAACGAATGGCTCTATCGGCGCATCCGTGATATCGAGGCAAGCTGGTAACGCCGCCGCACCGCATCCAACAGTCTCAATATCAAAAACCGCCGCAAAGGGCACTCCCCTTGCGGCGGCTTCCTTCTTCATCTATGGGCAAAACCAGCTTCACAACGGCTAGCGCCGCACCTGCGGCGTCTCGTCCTCGTCATCGCGGCAAAGGGTCACGCCCGCACTTCCCAGCAGCGCTGATGCGATGAGCGCGCCGACCACAATAGGAGCAGCCCCGCACGAGCCCTGCATGCCTGCGACAAACGCAGCTGTAGGGCCAAGACAGCCAAGTACCAATGCGACGGCGGCGATAGCGATATCTCGAGCGTTCATGAGACCACTTCCTCCACGAGAAAGACCTTATTTCTCATGAACCAGTGTGCCCCGCATGCATACGCCCAGCGTACCGCCACGGTAAGGGCTCTGTTAACTCAAACGCACATAAAGAAAGGGCGGCTTTACGTTGCCTAAAAGCTCAGTAAAGACGCCCGCCCATCATGTGCCTATTTTGCTCTGATGGCAGATTACCAACCGGTGTAGTAGTCGGTGGTTCCGGCGGCGCAGCCGGAGTCATAGACCTTGCAATCACCCTTGGAGCCCGTAAAGGTCGAGCCCTGGGCCATATCGCCCGCGGCAACAACGTAATAGCCGTCGGAATCGCGCCAGAAGCCCTCAGAATCCTGCGTCCATTCGCCCGTGCGGTGGTGATACAACACGTTGCTGCTGTAATAAGTCTCGCGGCGGCCGTTATAGTTATTGACGCCGCTCGAGCGCGTCAGACCCGAGCCGTTCGCGTAATACGCAGCAGACGTGTAAGACGAGCCGGAGCCGGCGTTGTAATACGAAGCCTGGGCGGCCTCGGCAGCCTCCGCCTCGGCGGCAGCGGCCTCGAGCGCTTCGCGCTTGGCATTCTCAAGCGCAGTGCGCAGCTCATCGAGCTCGGTCGACTTCGCGTCGACCTCCCCCATCGTCAAAAGGCTGCCCGCACCATCGATACAACCCTGCAGCACAGCGTGCTCGTCATCGGTGGCATAGTCACCATACATGTTTAGGATAATCTGAGCGCGTATCTCAAGGGAATCGCGCTTGGCCTCCATCGAGGCGTTCCACTCCTGCATGGAACCATAACCATCGCCGCGATAATCAACGGGCTGTACCAGCGTCGTCTCGGACGGCGTAGATCCAACCGTATCGGACAGTGTTGCGGCGTGGGCATCAGTTGCACCGGCGCCCGCCAAAAGTGCCACGGTCAGAGCGGCGGAAAGGGCAGCGGCTTTCGGTTTTCGTGAATCGATCCTCATGTAGCTGGAAACCTCCGTAGTGCGTTTTTGCTGCGTTTGAGCTGCGTGTGATTCGATCGCGCTGCATAGTACCTCGAGCAAATCGCGACCTGCGGTTTTACTCAAAAGGCGCACGTCAATTGCGTAAAACTCACATCCTCTCAACAGGAGTTTTCCACAACTCGAATGCATACAGCATGCCAAAAACCCTGTAATAGCGCCCTTCCTATGCAAAAAAGGCGCCTGCGCAACCATTGCTTGCGCAGGCGCCTTGAGCAGGCATTTTATGCAGTTATACCTATCGAGTCGCAAGGGGTCCTTGCACAAGTCGCCTTACTCGTCCAGCGCGGCGAAGGCCTGCTTCAGATCCCAAATGATGTCCTCGGCGTTCTCGGTACCGATGGAAAGACGGATCGTGGAGGGCGTGATGTTCTGCTCGGCGAGCTCCTCGGCAGAGAGCTGGGAGTGCGTGGTGGTAGCCGGGTGCACGACGAGCGACTTGACGTCGGCCACGTTGGCGAGCAGCGAGAACACCTGCAGATGATCGATGAACTTCCAAGCTGCCTCCTGGCCACCCTTAATCTCAAAGGTGAAGATCGAAGCGCCGCCGTTGGGGAAGTACTTCTGATAGAGCTCGTGATCGGGGTGCTCAGGCAGGCTCGGGTGGTTCACCTTGGCGACGTGGCTGTCACCAGCCAGGAACTCAACGACCTTCTTGGTGTTCTCGACATGACGGTCGACGCGCAGCGACAGAGTCTCGGTGCCCTGGAGCAGGACCCAGGCGTTGAACGGGCTGATGCAGGCGCCCTCGTCACGCAGCAGGATAGCGCGGACATAGGTCGCGAAGGCGGCGGGACCGGCAGCCTCGGCAAACGAGACGCCATGGTAGGAGGGGTTGGGCTCGGCGATCTGCGCATACTTGCCGCTCGCCTTCCAGTCGAAGTTGCCGCCATCGACGATCACACCGCCCAGCGAGGTGCCGTGGCCGCCGATGAACTTGGTTGCGGAGTGGACAACGATGTTGGCGCCATGCTCCAGCGGACGGAACAGATACGGGGTGCCGAAGGTGTTGTCGACGACAACCGGCAGACCGTGCTTCTTGGCGATCTCGGAGATGGCGTCGATGTTGGGGATGTCAGAGTTGGGGTTGCCGAGCGTCTCGAGATAGATGACCGTGGTGTTGTCCTTGATGGCACCCTCAACCTCTTCCAGGTTATGAGCATCGACAAAGGTGGTCTCGACGCCAAACTGGGAGAGCGTATGCTCGAGCAGGTTGTAGGAGCCACCGTAGATGGTCTTCTGAGCCACCACGTGGTCACCAGCCTGGGCAAGAGCCTGCAGGGTATAGGTGATGGCAGCGGCACCGGAGGCGACGGCAAGACCGGCCACGCCACCCTCGAGCGCGGCGATACGGTCCTCAAAGACGCCCTGGGTGGAGTTGGTCAGACGGCCGTAGATGTTACCGGCGTCGGCAAGACCAAAGCGGTCGGCGGCGTGCTGGGAGTTGCGGAACACATAGCTCGTGGTCTGGTAGATAGGCACGGCACGGGAGTCGGATGCGGGATCGGCGCTCTCCTGGCCAACGTGCAGCTGCAGGGTATCGAAACCAAAGGTGTGCTCGGGGTTGTTGATGAACCGGCTCATGATGATCTCCTTGATCGAACGAAAGTAAGTAAAAAGAGAGAAGTAAGTCGCTGTCGCCTGATCACGCCGACGGGCGCAAACAGGAGCCCGGCATTCGTCTTGGTAAGCAATTCATATGCGGGCCTCCTTTCGCGCCCCGATTCCGTGGTCGGCTTAATAACCTACCGCCTTTGTGTGTTTTGAATAGTACGAGCATTGTCTCCCTCGGTCAATCACTTATAAGCGCTAACTTGTTATCTGTTTTATAGATAACTATCGAAAGGACGGGCACCGATGACCCTTCAGCAGCTTCGCTTTCTGATCGCCGTGGCAGAGTCCGGCTCAATCAACGCCGCAGCTCAGCGCCTCTATACCGCTCAGTCCAACATCTCAAACGCCGTCAAAAGCCTAGAACAAGAGCTCCATCTGGAGATCTTTACGCGCTCCAGCCGCGGCGTCACGCTCACCAACGACGGCACCGAGCTTTTGGGCTATGCGCGCCAGGTCGTAGAGCAGGCCGACATGCTCGAGGCGCGCTACGAGGACGGCGGCACCCCGCAAGCCCGCCTCGCCATTTCCGCCCAGCACTACGCCTTTTCGGTCGAGGCCTTTGTCAACGTGGTCGAGCGCTGCCGCGACAGCAAGTTCGAGTTCATCATGCGCGAGACCACCACATCGCAGATCATCGATGACGTCCGTGCGTTTCGCAGCGATATCGGCATTCTGTATCTGGATGACTTTAACGCCCGCGTTCTGCAGAAGGCCTTCGCCGATGCCCGCGCAAGCTTCCATCCCCTATTCGACTCGACGGTCCACGTCTTCGTTAGCGAGCGCCACCCGCTCGCACGCCGCCCGCAGCTGTCCCTTGCCGACCTCACGCCCTATACGCGCTACAGCTTTGAGCAGGGAACCTCAAACTCCTTCTATTACGCCGAGGAACCTTTTAGCTATATCCCTTGCGACCGCAACATACGAATCTCGGACCGCGGAACACTTACTAACTTACTTATCACGTCGAACGGTTACACCCTGTCGACCGGTGTCCTCTCCAATGAAATGCAATGGGGCATGGCATCGATCCCGCTAGCAGACGCCCCAACGATGCACGTTGGCTACATCATGCACGACGAGCGCAAGCCCTCTCTCCTCTTGCAGCAATACCTCGACGAGCTCAACCGCATCATCCATGCCAACTAACAGTCGGAAGACGGGGTAGAAATCGTAGATTGCTGGCCCCCGGCGGGCATGGCGCTACAATGGTCACTCACATGAAATGCACTCAACGAAAGGAAGCCCGTGAAGGTCATCATCTACACCGACGGCTCGGCCCGATCAAATCCGGGACGCGGCGGCTACGGCGCCGTGCTCAAATACACCAACCCCGCCGGCAAGACCTTCACCTCCGAGCTTTCGCGCGGCTACGCCAAGACCACCAACAACCGCATGGAACTCATGGCCGTTATCGTGGCGCTCGAGGCGCTCAACCGCCCTTGCGAGGTCGAAGTCCATTCCGATTCGCAGTACGTCGTCAACGCCTTTAACAAGCACTGGATCGACGGCTGGAAAAAGCGCGGATGGAAAACCGCCAACAAGCAACCCGTCAAGAACCGCGACCTGTGGGAGCGCCTACTCACCGCCAAAAGCAAGCACAAGGTTGAGTTCATCTGGGTTAAGGGTCACGCCGGTCACGAGCTCAACGAGCGCTGCGATGAGCTCGCCACCACGGCGGCCGACGGCAGCAACCTCGATATCGACGCCGGCTTTAACGAGAGCGACCTGTAATAGCGTTTTCGCGCAGCTTTATATCCCCACGCGCTACACTCATCCTGTAGACCAAACAACGCAAGGGGGACGTATGCTGCGCATCGCGACCATCGGCACATCCATGATCACTGACGACTTTATCCAAGTCGTCAACGCCAACGACCAAGCCGCGTTTGTGGGCACGCTTTCACGCGATGCCAATCGCGGTGCTGCCTTTACCGCCGAGCGCGGTGGCGAGCGAAACTTTACTTCACTCGATGAGCTCGCGACAGCCGCCGACGTCGACGCCGTCTACATCGGCAGCCCCAATGCGCTCCACTACGAGCAGGCCCTTGCCTGCATCGCCGGTGGCAAGCACGTCATCGTCGAGAAGCCCTTCTGCGCCACCGAAGCGCAGGCTCTGGAAGTCTTCCGCGCTGCCGAGGCAGCAGGTGTCGTGGCCCTCGAGGCCATGCGTCCCCTCCACGATCCCGCCTTCCACGCCATCGAGGACGTCCTGGGCGAGATCGCCCCCATCCGCCGCGCCTCATTGCGCTTTGGCAAGTATTCTTCGCGCTACAACGAGGTTCTCGCGGGGCGCGCCACCAATATCTTCGACTGCAATATGGCATCGGGTTCCCTCATGGACATTGGCGTCTACGCCGTCGAGCCCATGGTCGAGATCTTCGGCATGCCCTCTGGTCTCACCAGCATGACCACGCTGCTCGACCCCTCAACGCAAGAGCTCACCCATGGTCCCATCGACGGTTGCGGTTCCATTCTCGCCAGCTACGGCGGAGGGCGTATCTCCGTCGAGCTCGCGCACTCCAAAATAACAAATGACCTGCTGCCCTCGCAGATCGAAGGCGAGCGTGGCACTATCCAGATCGACCATCTGTCCACGCCCCGCAATGTCCGCATCGACTATCGCGGCGATGTCGTACGCGGCTCGGCGACCGAGGCACCGCGCGAACAGGGCGACAACGGCCGCGTGCTCGACCTGCCCAAATCGAGCAACACTATGGAATACGAACTCACAGACTTTATCACCGCCATCGGCGGCATCGATAACGTTAAGGAGGAGATTTGGGAGACCCCGGCGGGACGTCACGAACTTGGCCACTACCGCGATGTCACGCTCGTCTCATTGCGCATCATGGATGCCGTGCGCCAGCAGGCCGGCATTACCTTCCCGTCCGACGCAGGCAAGCAGGCCTAGCGATGGGCTTCTTCGATGCGTTCTTCTCCAGCGTCACCGGCGGCAGTCGAGAGCCTCAAAAACCATCAAACATTGAGCTCGAGTTGCGCCGCAGGCTTACTGTGCTCGCAAGCGACGAGGCCACTCAAGACACTCCCCTGCGTTATTTCCTGCGCTGGGCGGGGCAAGTCCAGGGCGTCGGTTTTCGCTTTACCAACACCAACCTCGCGCAGGCACGCGCACTCACCGGCTGGGTGCGTAACATGGAAGACGGCTCGGTCGAGATGGAGATACAGGGAGCTCCGGCAAACATCCTATCTCATCTCGAGGCGCTTCACGCCTCCTACGAGCGCATGGGAACGCGTTTTCGCCTCGTAGACGCCCAGGCCCGAGCCCCACTTGCCAATGAAGACGGTTTCATTTCTCGTTATTAGTATTGTGTGCTAAATACGGTATCATTTACCTACGACCGTTGATAGAAAAGAGGCGAGGCGCATGGCGGTGCAAAGAAGGAATACCAGGCAGCGAAAGCTGGTTCTTGACGCTGTGCGCCAAAGCTATAACCATCCCACCGCCGACGAAATCTACAACGTCGTGCGCGCGCAGGATGACAAAATCAGCCGCGGTACGGTCTACCGCAATCTCAATCTCTTGGCCGACGCCGGCGAGATCCTCTCCATCAAGACGCCGGGCGGCAGCCGCTTCGATCGCACCATCGAGCCGCACGCACATATCATCTGCACCTCGTGCAGCCGCGTCATCGACGTGCCACTCCCCTTCGACGCCCAGCTCGACGCCAAGGCGTCCGAGCAAATCGGCTGGCACGTCACGTCGCACTACACCATCTTCGAGGGTCTCTGCCCCGACTGCCGGTAGATGTTTGGGACATGCCTACTCAGCAAGTAGACGACGCAGCTCCTCTTCGACCGTGCGTACGTAACGGACGCGGTCGTTGATGCCACGCATAGAGGGATTGCAGCTCTCCATTAGATAGGGATGGCCCACTACGTTGAGCATGTCGCGGTCGTTTTCGTTATCGCCAAACGCCATCATCTCATCGGGCGAAATTCCCAGGGCACGACCGTAATCGGCAAGCGCGGAACCCTTACCCGAATCAAAGCCGATAAAGTCCGTCCACTCGGTTCCCGACGTCATCACGTCGACACGGTCGCTAAAGAGGCACTCGAAATACTCCAGGGCCGCCGGCTGATCCACCTCGGGCGTCTGGAAGGCAATCTTAATGACGTCCTCGTCGATGTCCTCGGGGCGGTCGACCACCGCCACATCGCAGTGGACCTCATAGCGCAAATGGTCGACGAACGCATCGTTGCCGCTTATGGTGTAGAGGTGCCCCTCGCAGGAAAGGGTAACGTCGGCATGGGGGTAGGCGACCACGGCATTCGCGATATCCATCGCCAGGTCACGCTCCATAGAGCGCTTGACAACGGCACGCCCCTCGCTCATCACCAGGGCTCCGTTTTCGCATACATAGGCGAGCTCATCGGCCACCGGGGCAAACAGGTAGCGCAAGCTCGCATATTGACGGCCGCTCGCCGGCATAAACACGATACCGCGACGATGCAGTTCATCGATGAGTTCAAAGGCCTCGGAACGCGGCTCGCGCTCCCCCGGATGCAGCAACGTGCCGTCCAAATCGCATGCAATCAGCTTGATTCCCTCAAGACCCATATGCTTCCCCAAAGCCTCCTATCAACAGCAAGACGGACCTTGATTGGTCGCCCCTCAAAGCCCGCCTTGCGTATATACGCGCTTAGCCGCGCGTCTTTTTTACGATGGTAAAGTCGGGAGCCATGCTCACAACGGCATCCGCCGCACTCGACGCAAAGCGCCGGTCCGCATCGAGTTCACGGGTAACCGTCGAGAGCCGAACGCCCTCGACGCCCCGGAGCATGCGGCCCAAAACAGGCTGCACCGGCGTATACATGCGCACGGTATGCTCGTCCGAGTCGCCTCGGAAAAGCGGTGCGTGCATATTGCCGATCTCCCAGCACGCATGCGCGAGCGCAATCGGGTCCATGCGGTCAACTTCGACCAAATAAACCTCGGCGCTGCGCAGGCGCACGACAACCGCCACGGGCACCATGCCCGAACGGTCAATGGCGAGCACGTCGCCGTCGGCAAGACGACCGCCGTCGGCAGCATCCAACCGAACATCGACCGTGCGCCCCCGCTCCGTCACGCCCGCAAACGCGCATACATCAGCCTGGTCCCAATCGAGCAGCAACTCGTCAATTTCAAAGACGCCGCCTAACTTCCGGCGAAGCAGGAGTTCATAGGACGGATCGTTGAGATTTCCCAAGCATGTCGTCGAAACCAAGCGTTCAGGCATACTCTAACCCTCGACCTCAACGAGCTCGATATCAAAGTTGAGGTCCTTGCCGGCGAGCTCGTGATTGGCGTCGAGCGTCACGGCCTCGGGCGTCACGTCGATGACCACGGCGGGGACGGGCATGCCGCTCGGCGTGGACAGGAAGAGCTTCATGCCCTTCTCGATCTGCTCGATATTGGGAACCTGCTCGGCCGGGAAGGTCAGAACCATCTCGGGATTGTGCTCGCCGTAGGCATCGGCAGCAGGAATGTGCACGGTCTTCTTCTCGCCCACCTGCATGTCGACAACAGCGGCGTCGAAGCCCTTGATCATCTGACCGGCGCCACAGGTGAACTCCAGCGGCTCGCCGCGATCGTAGGAGCTATCGAACTGCGTGCCGTCATCGAGCGTGCCGCGATAATGGGTCTTGACCTTCTTGCCCTGGTTGGACATGGAAACCTCCGTGATAGGGGCGGCGCAAACGCAAGCCGCCGTGAACATATGGCGCTAACTATACCCTAGTCATACAATTCAAAGACAGTTTGCAAAGAAACGCTGCAACCGGAGGAACTATGGCATATCCCGTATTTGACCTACATTGCGACACCGCCGACCGCATCGGCTGGGCCACGCTCGATCTCGACCTGCGCTTTACCGCCGGCACCGACGGTTATTTCCCCGGCGACGAAACCCATCCGCAAGATTTCGACCTCATCGAGGGCAACGCCTGTGCCATCTCGCTCGCAAAGATCGGCAACACGCCGTGGGCACAATGCTTCGCCACGTTTGTCCCCGACGAGATTCCCACCGCTCACGCCGCGCGCTTCCAGGCGCAGATCATGGCGCACATGAGCGGCCAGGCAATGCTCAACCACGACAGCATGGTCAACGTACGCAGCGCCGCTGACATTCGCCCTGCGCTCAAAGACGGCAAGGTCGCCTGCATCCATACCATCGAAAACGCCACGTTCTTTGCCGAGGACCCCGCGCTGATCGAGGTGCTCAAGAGCTTGGGCGTACTCATGTCGTCACTCAGCTGGAACGCGCAGGGGCCGCTCGCAAGCGGACACGATACCCACGCCGGCCTCACCGCCGCCGGCATCGAGGCACTTACGCAGATGGAGCACGCCGGCATGGTACTCGACGTCTCCCACCTCAACGACGAGTGCTTTGACGAGGTTGTCGCCCACGCCACGCGCCCCTTCGTCGCCAGTCACTCCAACTCCCGTGCGGTTTGCGGCGTCAAACGCAACCTCACCGACGACCAGTTCTGTACCATTCGCGACATGGGTGGCATCGTCGGCCTCAACTACTGCAGCGAGTTCCTTTCCAACGACGCAACCGACAAAACCGCCGCAGACGTCACCTTCGACCAGCTAGCGGCACATATCGAGCACTGGCTCGACCTGGGTGGCGAGGACGTCATCGCGCTCGGCGGCGACTGGGACGGCGCAACTGTGCCCGCCTTCCTCTCCGATGCCAGCAAGATGCCCGAGTTCCAGAACATGCTCTCCAAGCACTTCGGCAAGACCGTGATGCAGAAGCTCTGCAGCGACAACGCGCTTGCCTTCTTTGAGCGTTATTAATTTCACATCCCTTGAGCAGGCCGGCATGCCGAACGGTCGACATGCCGGCCCGTCCCCAATCTGAAGGACCGCTTTTGACGCAGCAGTTTACGTTTTCCGTATCCCGACCGGATGGGACACCCATCCCCGTCGTCGTTACCAAAAAGCGCGTCAAGAACTTCAACCTACGTGTCACATCGAGCGGTGAGGTCCACGCCAGCGCACCGCTCGGCGCCAGCCGCGAGCGTATCGAAGCGTTTGTGAAGCGCAACAGTGCCTGGATTATCAGCCGACTTGCCCAGCGCGAGCAACGTCAGGCAACGGCGCGAGAGCCGCTCAGCCCCTCGTCCATCATTGCACTTTGGGGCAAGCCCATCACGGTACAGGATGCACTCGATCACAACTTTGCATCACCCGCACCGCGGCCCAAGCAGGCCACCTTCGCAAGTTTTATGGGTGCCGACGAGCCAAGTGGGCGCGCGCAGGCAAAGCAGTGCACAGCCCTTGACGGCCTAACGCCCAAAGAACTCCAGACCCGCATCGACCAACTCTATGCATCCGAGGTCACCGCAGCGCTACGCGACATCGTGCACGCGTACGAAATCGCAATGGGCGTCACCGTGGCCCGCGTCTCCGTGCGCAGTATGAAAACGCGTTGGGGTTCCTGCACGCCCAAAACCGGCGCCATTCGCATCGCGCGCGAGCTCGCCGCCTACCCCGTCGAATGCCTCGACATGGTTGTCGCCCACGAGCTCGTTCACTTGCTCGAGCCAAGCCACAACCAGCGGTTCCACGCCCTGCTCGACACGTACTGCCCCGACAATAGAGCTCTGTCGCAGCGGCTCAAAAAACCGCCTGCCAACGAGCTGTAGGGCCGGTTAGCGCACGCGCTCGATCTCGACGCCGCAGCTTGCCAGGGGAAGACCGACGGGCGCCCAAGGCTTATCGAGCTTAACGCGCACACCAAGCAGCAGGGGGTAACGACGCAGCAGCATCTGGGCCACACCCTCGGCTGCAGCCTCGATGAGCTTAAACGTGTGCTCGCGCAGATAGCCATCGACATCGTGGCACACCGTGCCATAGTCAATCGAGGCGTCCAGGTTATCGTGCTCCCCCGCTGCGCGCAGGTCGGCATAGAGCACCAGGGACACGATGAACTTCTGGCCCAGCGCGTTCTCTTCGGGATACACGCCGTGGTTGGCAAAGACCTCGAGACCGTCGATAGTAATGCGATCGGCATGGCGAAGATCGTCATAGCTCACGTGGGGTACCGCCGTTGCGGTGGATATTTCGCCCCTTCCACGGCGAGCGAGCTCGGCGCCTTCAGTCCTGGTTGCATTCTCGGGCAGTTTCTTGTTACTCATCGCGATCGTCTCCTTCGTTTAGAACCCCGACCGCGCAAACTAACTACACGCGAATCGACAGGTTCTTTTTATCATCGCTCCAGTTGCAAGCATTGCGCGCGGGGCATGCAAAGCAGGCGCGCGACGCTTTGTCGGCTGCATAGAGCAGGCGCTCAAGCGGTTGGCTGTTCACGCGCAGCTTTCGATGGCCCAGAATGGCCGTCTTAATGGCTGCGGCATCGGCCGGCTCAAACGCCACGTCATCGGGCATGCCGCCGAGAATCGCATCAGCGACGCGTTCGCTTGCAACATCATGGGATATACCCGATTCATACTGTTCATCTTTGCCGATATCGTGGAGAAGTGCCGTGGCATAGATGACCTCGCGGTCAAATTCGAGCTGTTCCTCAAGATTCTTAATCCACATAATGCGCGCGACATCCAGCAGATGGTCAATACCGTGGCGGCAGAAGATGCGCCCCGATTCCAACTGTACGATGTTGCCCAGGTGCCGCCGGAACAGCCCGTTGGCACAAATGTAATCAATGCGAGGCATGGCACCAAAGGGGGCCAGGCCCGAAGCCATAAAGCCGCGACGCGACGTCCCCTCATCGGTCTTCGATGTAAAGTCGTTGACGACTCTCATGGTTAGCGGCCCAGCATCCTAAAGAAACGCTCCTCGAGCGCGGGATCGGTCTCAAAGACGCCGCGGCGAGCAAGCGTCACGGTCTTGGTGCCGGGCTTTTGCACGCCACGCATCGTCATGCACATATGCTCGGCCTCCATCAACACAATCGCTCCCTGGGGAGCGAGATAATCCATGAGGGCATCGGCAACCTGTGCGCACAGTTGCTCCTGCAGCTGAAGACGGCGGGCATAAACCTCAACCGTGCGGGCGAGCTTGGAAAGCCCAGCCACCCGACCGTTAGGGATATAACCAATGGCGGCCTTGCCATAAAACGGCAGCAGATGATGTTCGCACAGCGAGTAGAACGTGATGTCGCGCTCGATAACCAAATCGTTCGAAGCGACGGCAAAGGTTTTGGACAGGTGTTCCTCGGCACTCTGGTCCATACCGCCGGCAATCTCACCATACATACGGGCAACGCGCGCCGGGGTCTCCAGCAGGCCCTCACGAGCTGGATCCTCGCCTATGCCCTCAAGCAACAGCTCAATGGCGGCCTCGACTTTTTCCTGATCGACCATCTGGGCCTCACTTTTCCGATTTCACGTTCGCGCTATGGTACCACGCCCTTCGGCATCGACCACAAGCTACATAGTATGGGTCGAATAGACCGGATCATCACGCCAAAGTTCAACCGCATCACAAAGCGCAACGCCCTCACGCTCAGCACGGGCGCGCGTAGCGTTCATATCGATCACGCGCTGGTTACTCGAGCCCCTAAAACGCAATGAGATATCATACAGATCCTGAACAAACGGGCCATCCACCAACATGTCGAGACAGGCAAGGATACGGTCCGTGACCTCGGTATGGTGGCGGCCTCCCGGCATAAGCTCCTCGAGCACATCGCCGGTGAAGCACCAAATAGTCTTCCCCGACCCCGCTGGATAGGCCGCGCGAACACGCTCGACAAAATCAACGAGTCCCGCCTGATTCTCGGGCTCCATAGGCTCGCCGCCCAGAATCGTCAGGCCGTCAATAAAGGGATGATCGAGGCTCTCGATAATCTTGTCCTCGACGGCACGATCAAACGGCTCGCCCGCGGCAAAGTCCCACGCGACGGAGTTAAAGCAATTCTTGCAGCCACGACGGCACCCGCTCACAAACAGAGAAGTGCGGACGCCTTCTCCATCAGCAATGTCGAAATACTTAATGTTCGCGTAGTTCATAGGTAACTCTCCCGGGAGGCCGGGACATATCATCCCGTCCTCAAACATTCTCGGCCTGCGGCCTGCGAAACTGCGGGCGGGACGATATGTCCCGACCTCATGCAAAGGGTAACTCAATGAACGAAGCGAACATCGAGTATAGGGTTCGTGGTCTAATAAAAACTGAGTTGCGGCTCAACCGCCATCGCAAGTAAATCGCAGCTGCAGCCCGAATTATTTCCGCTAAGAACTTCGAGGAGTGAGCAGACCGCGTACTGCATCTCAGCTACGTCAACTTGGCTGCCCCGTAGCGAGGCCCCGGACCTTTGCTCGATATGAGTTCCACACGAACAGGAGGCGCCAGTGGCGCCTCCGTCGTGAGCCAGGACTGTCCGAAATAGCGAGTAAAGGTCCGGGGCCTCGCTACGGGGCAGCCTGGGATGGTTATTAGAGATGCAGCACGCGGTCGCGGATCTCCTCGGTTCGGCCCTGGTTCCAGAACTGGGTACCGATGTAGCCGCACGTACGACGAGCGACGTTCATCTTCTCCTGGTCTCGGTTGCCGCAGTTGGGGCACTCCCACACCAGCTTGCCATCGTCCTCAACAATCTTGATCTCGCCATCGTAGCCGCACACCTGGCAGTAGTCGCTCTTGGTGTTGAGCTCGGCGTACATGATGTTGTCGTAGATGTACTGCATCACGCGAATGACAGCCTTGAGGTTGTCCTGCATGTTGGGAACCTCAACGTAGGAGATAGCACCGCCCGGCGAAAGCTGCTGGAACATGCCCTCAAACTTAAGCTTGTCGAAAGCATCAATCTCCTCGGACACGTGGACGTGATAGCTGTTGGTAATGTAGCCCTTGTCCGTCACGCCCGGAATAATGCCAAAACGACGCTGCAGGCACTTGGCGAACTTGTAGGTCGTCGACTCCAACGGCGTACCGTACAGCGAGAAATCGATATCGCTTTCGGCCTTCCACTCGGCGCACTTGTCGTTCATGCGCTGCATGACGGCCATGGCAAACGGCGTGCCTTCCTTCTCGGTGTGGCTGTGGCCCGTCATGTACTTGACGCACTCATACAGGCCAGCATAGCCCAGGCTGATGGTAGAGTATCCGCCCACGAGCAGTTTGTCGATCGTCTCGCCCTTCTTCAGACGAGCGAGGGCGCCGTACTGCCACAAAATCGGTGCGGCATCCGAAAGCGTACCCATCAGGCGCTCATGACGGCACAGCAGGGCACGGTGGCACAGCTCAAGGCGCTCGTCGAAGATCTTCCAGAACTTGTCCATGTCCTGATGCGAGCTCAGCGCGACATCGGGCAGGTTGATGGTCACAACACCCTGGTTAAAGCGGCCATAGTACTTAGGTTTGGTCGGGTCATAGTTCAGCGCGTTGGCGACATTGTTAAAGCCGTTGCCCGAGCGGTCGGGCGTCAAGAAGCTGCGGCAACCCATGCAGGTGTAGCAATCGCCGTTGCCGGCGGTCTCGCCCTTAGACAGCTTGAGCTCGCGCATCTTCTTCTCGGAGATGTAGTCGGGCACCATGCGCTTGGCGGTGCACTTGGCAGCCAGCTGGGTCAGGTAGAAGTACGGGGAATTCTCGTGAACGTTATCGTCCTCGAGTACATAGATAAGCTTGGGGAATGCCGGGGTAATCCACACGCCGGCTTCGTTCTTAACGCCCTCGTAGCGCTGACGAAGCGTCTCCTCCACGATCATGGCAAGGTCGTGCTTCTCCTGCGCTGAGCGAGCCTCGTTGAGATACATGAAGACCGTCACGAACGGCGCTTGGCCGTTGGTGGTCATAAGGGTCACGACCTGATACTGAATCGTCTGGACGCCGCGACGGATCTCGTCACGCAGGCGGTCCTCAACAACCTCGCGGACCTTTTCGGGAGATGCGGAAACGCCGAGCTCCTCGAGCTCGCGGGCGACCTCGCCGCGAATCTTTTGACGGCTCACCTCGACGAACGGGGCAAGATGGGTCAGCGAAATCGACTGGCCACCGTACTGGGAGGAAGCAACCTGGGCGATGATCTGCGTCGCGATGTTGCAAGCCGTCGAGAAGCTGTGCGGCTTCTCAATCAGCGTACCCGAGATAACAGTACCGTTCTGGAGCATATCCTCCAGGTTCACCAGGTCGCAGTTATGCATGTGCTGGGCAAAGTAGTCCGAATCATGGAAGTGGATCAGACCCTCATTGTGAGCATCCACGATCTCCTGGGGCAGCAGCACACGCTGAGTCAGGTCCTTGGAAATCTCGCCGGCCATGTAGTCACGCTGAACGGAATTGACGGTCGGGTTCTTGTTGGAGTTCTCCTGCTTGACCTCTTCGTTGTTGCACTCGATGAGCGACAGAATCTTGTCGTCGGTCGTGTTCTTCTGGCGCTTCAGGCTCTGAACATAGCGATAGATGATGTAATGGCGAGCGACCTCGTAGCAGTCGAGACGCATGATCTCGTCCTCGACCAGATCCTGAATCTCCTCGACCGACACGGTGTGGCCCGCGTTCTCGCATGCCTCGGCGACGTTTTGCGCCGCATAAACCACCTGGCGGTCGGTAAGACGAGAGCCCTCCTCGACCTCCAAGTTGGCGGCGCGAATCGCATTGACGATCTTATCGATGTCAAAGACAACCTCGGTGCCGCTGCGCTTGATGATCTTCATCCTCTTGCCTCTTTCGCGTCGTAGTCTCATTGCGTTTCAGAGCCAAACGATGCCCGGCAGGGCTTGCCCCCGTCTTGCGGCGCCGTCGCGCAATCTGTGTTCTCGATAAACCATAAGCCTCCATGCGGACATTCCCAAGAGCCGATCAAGTGGCTCAAGGACACGTTCAAAAGAGGCAGTTAAGGTCTTCGTTCTCTGTCCGCCATCTATCATACGACAAAGAGGCATCTATATCCTGTATTCTTTTTTTAGGTCAAACACAACATATAGTGTTTCAGCAGGTCAAAGCAATTAGTCATTTTGCAGACGCATTAAAAATGAGGGGTATTTGACAAGTCGGTAAAACGTTACCAACACGGCTACCTGCATGGCAGTTATAAAACCCCCTTAGTCAAGCCGCTGACAAATCCTACCAAAACCAAGCCGCTCACGCCAAAAGAATCCAAAAGATTATGCTTGACCAACATGTTGCGGTCGTGCCTTGCCGAGCCTCATGCAACCGCGGCACGAATCCTTGAAAGATATGTGTATGCAAACGGAGAAGACGAGAGTTTCCTCGGATGACTACTGAGAAGCATCCCGGAAGATCAGAAACTCGAAATTTGGTGACGTATTTGGCGACCCATTTGGCGACCAAAACAAAACAGCCCAGAGGCGATGCCTCTGAGCTGCGAACATTTGGTGGGCGTTAGAAGATTTGAACTTCTGACCTCTTCCGTGTCAGGGAAGCGCTCTCCCCCTGAGCTAAACGCCCAAATGGAGCGGACAACGGGGCTCGAACCCGCGACCCCAACCTTGGCAAGGTTGTGCTCTACCAACTGAGCCATGTCCGCCTGCGAGGATTTAATATACGGGATGATCCACCCAAATGCAAGAACTTTTTTTGAAAAGTTTTGCGACGCCCTCGCGAACCTCGCGAAGACATCAGCCGCCGCGGAAGGCGCAGGCAAACGCAAGCTCGCCGCAAGAGACCCCTACATCTCACCGAGCATGATCCAGGCAGAGCTGTCCTGCGCGAGCTTACCGTCTGCAAGCGGTGATGAGGCGAGCAGGACCCTGCCCGCAGGCAGCTCCACGGGCGCTGCACCGAAGTTCGTCACACACGCCCAGCCGTTGTCGCGGCGATAGGCGATGACGCCGCCCTCAGCGCCCTCGGCACCATCCGCAAGGCCGGTGCGCCCGTCAAGATCGAGCCACGCAAGATCGTTGGCGCACCCGCGCAGCTTGCGCCGCAGCCAGAGGGCGTCACGATAGAGCGCAAGCATCGATGTCGGGTCCGCTTCTTCCCTATCGGCAGCGTAATCGGAAAACCATGCAGGCTGCGGCAGATGGGGCGCCGCATCGGCGTCCGCCGGTGAAAACCCAAACGATCCGCCCTGCGCGGGATCGTCCGCCGCCACCCACGGCAGGGGCACACGGCAGCCGTCGCGCCCCTTCTCGCGCTTCGGTCCGTGCGTATTGGTCGCAGTAGGATCTTCGAGTGCGGCCCACGGAATGTCAGCCACCTCAAAAAGGCCGAGCTCCTCACCCTGATACACGTATGCCGAGCCCGGAAGCGCCAGCTCGAGCAAAAGGGCCGCCCGCGCGCGGCGCTCGCCGAGTTCACGTTCCTCGTCATAAGACGACCCGTCGCGTAAGAGCCAGTCGAGCGCAATCTGGTGGTAGCGCGTCGCCTTGATCTGCGGCAGGGCATAGCGCGTCGCCACGCGCGGCACGTCGTGGTTGGAGAGCACCCAGGTCGAGGCGGAATCGGATTCTATAGCTGCCTTCAAGCCCTCCTCGATTGCAGCGTGCATGTCATCATAGGTCCAAGTGGCCTTGGCAAACTCAAAGTTGAATGTCTGGCCAAGCTCGCTGGGACGCGCGTAGAGATACTGGCGCTCGGGCAGCACCCACGCCTCGGCAACGGCGCTGCGTGGCGGATCATAGCGGTCGAACACGCGGCGCCACTCGCGATAGATCTCGTGGACCTCGTTGCGGTCCCACAGCGGATGGGTGCCGTCCTCAACCATGTCATCGCCCTCGGCGAGATGCCACCGGTCGAGGTCATCGCGGTCGAGATCCTTGGCGAGACCGTGCGCCACATCAATGCGAAAGCCATCGACGCCTCGATCGCTCCAAAACGCCAGGACGTCACAAAAGAACGCGTGAACCTCGGGGCACGACCAGTCAAAGTCCGGCTGCTCGGGCGTAAACATGTGCAGATACCACTGACCGTCCGCGACGCGCGTCCAGGCGGGGCCGCCAAAGTTGGCATTCCAATTGGTGGGAGGCAGCTCGCCGTGCTCGCCGCGACCATCGCGGAAGATATAACGGGCGCGCTCGGGCGATCCGGGGCCGGCGGCAAGAGCGGCTTTGAACCAGGGGTGCTGGTTGGACGAATGGTTGGGCACGATGTCGACGATGACCTTGATGTCGCGCGCATGAGCCGCAGCGATCATGTCATCGAAGTCATCAAGCGAGCCGAGACGTGGGTCGACATCGCAGTAGTCCGCCACATCATAGCCGCCATCGACAAGAGGCGAAGGGTAAAACGGGCTCAGCCAGATGGCCTCGATGCCCAGCTGCTCAAGATAGTCCATCTGCTGGGTAATGCCCGCGATATCGCCCAGACCCGAACCAGTCGAATCCTTAAACGAGCGCGAGTAGATCTGATAGATCGCGGCGTCGGACATCCATGAGCGCGAAGAAGACTTTTCTGTAGCCATGGGGCGTATCTCCCTTGCAACGAGGTTATGCGAGATGCCCACGATGATACGCCCAAAGCGGACATTCGCGGCAAACAACGCCACAGCCACGCCCCAAACGCTCGCTCCCTCTCGGGTTCGAGTCTCCTGGGACGAATCGATCGATCAGTGAAAAGAACGGAAGGCCCACTCCTCCGGCCACGACAGCGAGCGGGCTCCGGGTGCCCCAAGTTGCCGCGAAAGAGGAGGGAAGCGTACTTTATGTACGCGACCGACGATTGAGGGGCAAGATGGGGTGCCCGAGGCTCGCGCAGCGTCAACAAAAAACGCGGTTCGCTAGAACCGCGTAAGATAGTTGGAGCGGACAACGGGGCGTCTGCGTATCCGCTTCGCGGATCCGCACCGGCTTCGGTCGCCTGTCGGCGTCCTCGCCAGCTCGCTACAAACGCTCCGCGTTTGCTTAACGCTCGCTCCCTCTCGGGTTCGAGCCCATACGATGGGTACGAAAAAGCCCGGCTACCGTAGTAGTCGGGCTGTTGCGTTTGGAGCGGACAACGGGGCTCGAACCCGCGACCCCAACCTTGGCAAGGTTGTGCTCTACCAACTGAGCCATGTCCGCATATGTAAAAACAAAACGGGCGCCGGAGCGCCCGGATGTTGCCTGGAGGCGAAGCCCGGATTCGAACCGGGGGTAAAGGCTTTGCAGGCCTCTGCCTTACCACTTGGCCACTTCGCCGAAAAAGGACCGCCTAAACGGTCCGGAAATGCAATGGAGCGGACAACGGGGCTCGAACCCGCGACCCCAACCTTGGCAAGGTTGTGCTCTACCAACTGAGCCATGTCCGCTTGCGGGTTATTAATTTACGCGAGTTGTCCAAAAGACGCAAGTACTTTTTTCAAAAAACTTGTCTGCCGCATGTTCTTAGTAGCTAAACGCGCTAAAGCGATTGGCTAGGCACACGATTCCAGCGCTCCGCTAAACAGCTTCACCATCTGCACGCGCGTGCCGGCGCCGTCCGTACGACGAGCAACCTCCACGTTATCGACGAGCATACGCATAAGCTTGATACCACGGCCGCGCTCCTCTGATGCGACCGGTTCGCTCGTTTCATCGATAGAATAGCCGGCACCTCGATCAAGCACCTCAACCACAACGCGATCGCCATAGGCCTGAACCGTCAGGACGCACCCGATACCGCCCGCATGGTCATAGGCATTACCCAGCGCCTCCCCCGACGCCAATGCGACATCGTAGCGCTCGTCACGGCGCAACGGAAGCGATTCAAGGAGTTCGGCGATGCGATGTCGGTAGTATGGAAGATTCTCGATACCCTGACGGACCTCGACGCTCTTACTCCAGCGAGGCAGCTCCCCCACCGGAATGGCGGGAATAGACTCCCGTGCCGGCCCCGCGACATGAAGGATATCGACAAGCCGAGCAATCTCCAAAAAGCGAACAACTTCACCCGATGCATTGACGAGCGAAAGCAGGCCTTCTCGCCTCATGAGCTCACGAGCGCGCGTAAGCAGGAATGCCAAGCCCGTCGAATCGATAAAGCTAACAGCCTGACAGTTGATGACGACACGACGCACGCCGCGGCCAATCAAAGCATCCAACCGCCGACGCAGCGCAGGCACCGTGGCGATGTCGATATCGCCTGGTGGCGTCAAAACCGCTATGTCATTCCACTCATTCATACGACCATGGTTCCCCAAAAAAGCCCACTCGATGCATTCGTTTCCCCAACCGTACGGATTCAGCCCGCCCAGCGTCGTCTATGAACGACCCCGTAAAAACTCAAGGGACACCAATGCAATGTCATCGTCCAGCGCCGATTCGGTAAATCGGTCGAGCTCGCCCAAGACCTTGCCGCAGATTCCCGATACGCCCTCACCCGAGACAGAGAGCAGAAGATCACGAAGGCGCTGCTCGCCAAAGAACGCTCCGGTGCGGTCGCGGGCCTCAATCGTTCCATCCGTATACATGAAGAGCATGTCGCCAGGAGCGAACGTAAACACGCCCGTCTCGTAAACCATGCTCTCAAATGCACCGATTACGCCCGATTGGCATCCAAGCAGCTCGACCTCTCCCCCACGGGCCTCGCCGCCACCCAGCGGCATCGACTCTGGCCTGATGACCATGGTCGGAGGATGGCCCGCCGAACAATACGTTGCGCGTCCGGTTTTAAGGTCAATCTTGGCGATAAAGGCCGTCACGAACGTCTCGACCCTCGAGAAGCCCATGAGCATGCTGTTAAGGGAGCGTGCCATGCGGGCCGGTCCAGCGCCCTCCCAGGCATATGCCGTCAGGGCCGTCTTGACGAGCGCGGACATCGATGCAGCCTCAATGCCTTTGCCAGACACATCGCCCAGAATCATGACGGCGCAGTCGTCGGGAAGACGGATGAGCGTATAGAAATCGCCGCCGACCAACGCCGAGTTCGTGGCCGACAGGTACACCGAATCGGCGGCGATTCCCGGAACATCCCCCAGGGAATTTCTCATGCCAATCTGGAGGGTCTGAGCGATATGGCGCTCCTCGCGCTTTTGAGATTCGCCTTCGTAGATCAGTTCAAAGTCATGCGCCAAGTGCACCAAGTAGTCATATTCAAGATCATCAATCGGCTCTTGGCTACCATCACGAAGCAGCAGCGCACGCGTCGTCGGCCCCTTCGCAACAGAAGCAGGAACGATTGCGTCGTTACTGTGCTTGCCATCGCCCTCAGGGCGTGGGCGCCCCGCCTCGATGCCGGCGTCGACGTAGAGACCCTGGCAAGGCAGGCCATGCGCTCTAAGCCAGCCTCCCATAGGCATCGATTCGTCAACGCGAGTTATACGGACGTGTTTAAGGTCCTCGGCACTCGTGCCGCCCAAAACAGATGCCTCAAAGCCATCAGGGGCAGCCCCCAAACGTGCCGCTGGCGCCGTCGTGGAAAAGAAAAGCTTCTCGGGATCGTCCGGCAAAGCAACGCGACTGCCGCCTTCAAAATCTATGACGTAGGAATCCAGACTGGCGTCATACTCAATAGGGCAAAAATGGCAGTTGAGCATATTGCAGATCTCGGACGATACCGCCTGGGTAGCCGCGGCGGAATCGTCTAGAAAGGTAAACAACTCATCCCGCAAGACATTGAGCGAGCGGCCAAGCTCGGCCGTGCGACGGGAGCGAAGGCTCGATGCCATGCCGACCAGCTGGATAGACAGGTAATCGCAAATGACCTCAAGTACATTAACATCATAAGCGAGCGGTGCCTGGGGGCGTTTCCAACCAACTTCCAGCACGCCGAGGATCTGCGTACCGTAAAAAACGGGAAGACAGATTTCGCTGCGGTACGGAGGCATATCCTGCATGCGCAACAGGTGCTTAGAACGATTATCCAGGTCCATGAACATACCGGAGGCGGCCTTATCGCCCTCAAGGTCCTGTTGAATCGACAAGCGACAGGCACGCGACTCGCGAAGAACATACGTCGGAATGCCAGCGCCATACGGCAAAAACTCGGGCAGGTAGCTGTCGAGCAGCTCCTTGGAAACACCGCGGAGCTTAAAGCCGCCGCTCTCAGAAAAATAGATAGCAGCACCCGAAGCATCGAGCGTTCCTACAAGCTGGTTCAAAACGGTATCAAGCAGGCTGGGTAACTCATCGGAGCCCACAGTGCTCATAATGACCGAGAGCGTGCCAGAGAGACGCTTGTTCGCCACTCTAAGCTCCGATAACGCACGCTTGAGTTGCCGGTCGTGAGAATACTGTTCCTCAATACTGTGAAGCGCCACCAGGACACGTGGCGCGCGGCGCCCAAAGATACGTGGAGGCGTTACGGAGCCTGCGCGAACCAATACGGGAATAAAGGAGCCATCGCTCAGCTTGAGCATCAGTTCGCTCTCGGAGCCATCAGTTTCAAATGGCAAACGATGTTCCGTTGCACGTTCAAAAGCGGACGAGTACAGGACGTCTTTAACATCTCCACCGATGACGTCGGCGCGTTCCTCGCACATCAAACCAAGTAAGCGATTATTCACATGCAGAATGGTTCCGTCGAGCTCGCAGATGATGACAGCATCGCTCGTGATCTCGACTAGTTGGGCAACGTCTGCCCACTCGTTGCGTTCAAGCGTTTCCATCGTGGACCTCACCGTCTATCGGTAACAAAAAAGCCTCCGAAGAGGCTTCTCAAATGCGATGGTGTCGGAGGCGGGACTTGAACCCGCATGACCAAAAAGCGGTCACTAGCACCTCAAGCTAGCGCGTCTGCCAATTCCGCCACTCCGACATGCTATGTTGTTGATTCGCGGTTCGTTTTGTTGGACCCGCGCGTTCAACGAGGAAGATAATAACCTATGATTCGAGAACTGTGCAAGCACTTTTTTCAAAAAAGTTTACGAATTTGTAAATGCGCTGGTAGACGGACCTGTTCGGGTCGGAATGAGGTTGCTTTCCAACGCGTCCTCGGGCATGCGGCATTATTTTGATTCGCGCTTCGCGCTACAAAATAATGCCGCCCCCTGCGGAATGCGTTGGAAAGCAACCTCATTCCGGCCCTAGGAGTATGTACTCCGGGCACAGTTCTCAAATATGTTCTGGGGCTGATATAAATTTAGTGGCTCGGCTTTGCCGAGCCCTTATATATGGAGCCCGGAGCTTTTGCTCCGGCCTCACTAACTATCCCATTAGATTAAGTGAGCGATCAAGGAATCGCCCATTACAGTCTGAAATAGGCCATCGATAAATTTCGATGGCGAGCATTCGGCGCATTGCCTACGATACGGGCAAGCCCCGAGGGGCCGCCGATCGGGCGCCTCCGGATGGCCGTCTGCCCCTGCCCCGTAGAGGGCCCGGGGGGTGTTGCCACCGGGGGCGCTCGCCGCTCCGGACGACTGATAGGAAACTGCCGGGCGCAAGCGCCACGGCCAGGTAATGTGGGTGTCGCGGGGAGGGGTTCCGATCGGCCTACCGATTGGAGGATACCACCGTGGCACCAATTAGAATGCCGGAAGCCGTCATCGGGCTCGATGTCGGGAAATCGTCCCACTGGGCATGCGTCGCGACTCGAGATGGCGAGGTGCTGTTGAGCACCCCCGTCGCGAACAGGGAGGACGACCTGGACTCGCTGTTCGGCCGCTTCCCCGATGCGCTCGTGGTCGTCGACCAGTCGCGCAACATAGGCGCCCTCGCGCTCGCCCGCGCCAGGGCGGCCGGGATGTCGGCGGCGTACCTGCCGGGACTCGCGGCGCACGGGGCCGCCAGGCTCTTCGCCGGCGACGCCAAGACCGACGAGCGAGACGCGATGGTCATCGCGAAGACGGCGCTTGGCATCCCCGACGCGCTCCTGCCGGTCGGAGACCCGGGTCCGACGATTGCGGCGGCGAGGGCGCTGGCCGCCCAGAGGAACTTCCTGACCTGCGAGAACACTAGGAATAAGAACCGGCTGCGCAGCATCCTGCTGGAATCGTGCCCCGCCTTCGAGGCACTGGTCGACCTGTCCGACGGGCCCCAGCTGAGGCTCATGGCATCCCTCGGCGGGGCCTGGTCGGTAGCCGACGCCGGGCCCCGCAGGGCGGCGGCGCTCACGCGTGGGGCGGCGCGCGGTAAGATCGAGGCCCTCGTCCGCTCGACAACCTCCTCGACAAGGCCGGATGCGTCGGTCGTCGCCGCCGAGGACCGGGCGGTGAAACTGCTCGCGCGCAGGATATCCGAGAACTCGGCGGAGATCGAGGCGATCACGGCGGAGATCTCCGCCCTGCTCGAGGGCGACGATACCTACCGATGCCTCCTGACGGTGCCGGGCATCGGGCCCAAAACCGCTTCCGAGCTTGCGGTCTCCATCGACATCGAAGACTTCCCCAGTCACGACAGGCTCGCGTCGTACTGCGGCCTGGCGCCGCGCAACCGCCAGTCGGGAACCTCGATCTCCTCGGTGACGGCATCGCGCCAAGGCAACAAGAGGCTGAAGAACCTGCTCATATTCTCATGTAACTGCCTTACCCGGACAGAGGGGAGATGGGGCGACTACTACACCAGGTGCCGGGAGCGGGGCATGTCGCACGGCAAGGCGCTCAAGGCGCTGGCGCGAAAGAGACTGAAGGTCATCTACGCGGTCATGCGAGACAGGGTGCCTTACGCAGCCTAGCCGAAACGCACCGAGCAGACTGAAGCCCACCGGCCTAATGGCTTGGCGTCAGCATGCCGCGATTCGGTCGCACGGAGAGCATTTCCCAGTTGACAAAACTATAGGAACACCCCCCCTGCATCGGTAACACAGAGCCCGTGCTGGACTTAGTTTTCAGAACATTCCGCAGACCAGGAGACCCCCTTATCCACAGCTCCGAAGGAGCAGGATAAGGGGGTCTCCATGGTCGAGGACGTTCTGAAAACTAAGTCCAGCACGGGCCCGGACAAACAGCCGACTACAGGTCGATGTGAGATTCCTTGATCGGGAACGGCTCGGCGAAGTGGCAGGCGCAGCAGTGACCCGGTGCGACTTCCTTAAACTCGGGAAGCTTCTCAGAGCAGATACCCTGCGCAATCGGGCAGCGCGTGTGGAAACGGCAACCGGTCGGCGGATCCAGCGGTGACGGCGGGTCGCCGGCAAGGATGATGCGCTTACGAGTCTTCTGGATATCCGGATCGGGCACCGGCACAGCAGACAGCAGCGACTGCGTGTACGGGTGGTGCGGCTCACTGTAGAGCGTCTTCCAGTCCGAAACCTCAACCATCTTGCCCAGGTACATAACGGCAACACGGTCGGAAATATGCTGTACGACAGAGAGGTCATGAGCAATGAAGAGATAAGCCGTACCGAACTTGTCCTGGAGCTCCTTCAGCAGGTTCAGAACCTGGGCCTGAATGGACACATCCAGAGCGGAAACCGGCTCGTCGCAGATAATCAGCTTGGGCTTAAGCGCAAATGCACGGGCAATGCCGACACGCTGACGCTGGCCGCCGGAAAACTCATGAGGATAGCGGTTAATGTGCTCGGGGTTCAGTCCGACAACGTCGAGAAGCTCGCGGACACGCTCAATGCGCTCCTCCTTGGTGCCCACGCCGTGAATGGTCATGGGCTCGGAGACGATCTCACCGATTGTCATACGAGGATTGAGCGAAGCATAAGGATCCTGGAAGATAAACTGCATCTCACGACGCATGTCCTTGATCTCATGCTTGCTCATCTCGGCAACATCTTTGCCCTGGAAGAACACCTTACCGGCCGTCGGCTTGGTGAGGCGCATGATGGTACGGCCCGTGGTGGACTTACCGCAACCAGACTCGCCGACCAGACCAAAGGTCTCGCCAGGATAGATTTCGAACGAAATGTCGTTCACAGCAGAGACGACACGCTTGGAGAAGCGCTTGGCGAACATGCCGGACTCAGCGGGAAACTCCTTAGAGAGGTGCTCGACCTTCAGCAGCGGAGTACGCTCGTTGGTATCTGCCATTACGCCTCGCCTCCCTTCTTGGAATCCTTGCGCGTACGGGACGTCTCAGGAGCGTTCTTGAGGAACTCGGGGTCACCGGAGTAGTGGCACGCAGAGTAATGACCAGACTCGGTGACAACGCGCTCGGGGCGCTGCTTGCGGCACTTGTCCGTCGCATAGGGGCAACGAGGAGAGAAGACGCAGCCCTCAGGCAAGTTCATGAGCGAAGGCGGGTTGCCGTGAATCGGCGTCAGCGGCTTCTTCTCATCGATGGCCTGCTCCGGGATGGAGCGAATAAGACCCCAGGTGTAGGGATGGCGGCTCTCGTAGAAGATTTCCTCAGCAGTACCGAACTCGACGGGACGGCCGGCGTACATAACCATAATCTTATCGGCCATATCGGCGACGACGCCCAGGTCATGGGTAATCATAATAATGGCGTTGCCGTTCTTCTCCTGCATCTCCTGCATGAGCTCGATAATCTGAGCCTGAATGGTAACATCCAGAGCCGTCGTGGGCTCGTCGGCAATCAGGATATCGGGATCGCAGGCAAGAGCCATAGCGATCATGACACGCTGACGCATACCGCCGGAGAACTGGTGCGGATACTCATTGACGCGCTTCTCGGGCTCGGGGATACCCACGAGGTCCAAAAGCTCGGTAGCGCGCTTGAGCGCCTCCTGCTTGGAGTAGCCGCGGTGCAGACGAAGGCCCTCGCCCACCTGCTTGCCGATCTTATAGACCGGGTTCAAGGAGGTCATAGGATCCTGGAAGATCATCGCGATGTCGTTACCGCGAATGTGCTGCATCTCTTCCTCGGTCATCTCGAGGATAGAACGGCCGCGATAGCGAACGTCGCCGCCCTCAATCTTTCCCGGAGGCATCGAGATAAGACCCATGATGGTCATGGCGGTCACAGACTTACCGGAGCCGGACTCACCGACGACACCGAGGGTCTCGCCGCGATCGAGCGTGTAGGAGACACCGTCGACAGCGCGAACAACGCCATCTTCGGTGTGGAAATACATCTTAAGGTCATCGACCTCGAGCAGATGCTGGCCCTCGGGAACCGGCTGGTCCTTCAGGTCCACATAGTTCTTGTTCTTCTTCATCCTTATGCGTCCTTCATCTTGACGTCGAGGGCGTCGCGCAAACCGTCACCCAGCAGGGTGAAGGCGAGCACCGTCGAGAGAATTGCCAGACCGGGCATGATCATCATCCAGGGAGCAGTCAGAAGATACTGCTGACCGTCCTGAATCATGGAGCCCCACGAAGGCGTAGGCGGAATAACGCCCATGCCGAGGAAGGACAGAGCGGACTCGGTCAGAATAGCGCCGCCGATGTTCATGGTCGCGTAGACCACGATGGAAGCAACGGAGTTCGGGAAGATATGGCGCATAACGATACGGGCATCGGATGCACCCATGGCGCGGGCGGCGTCAACATAGTCGTTCTCTTTGACCGTGAGGATCGCGGATCTAAAGACGCGCGCAATCGAAGGCCAGCCGAGAATACCGATGGCGATAAAGACGTTCTGAAGGCCACGGCCGATAACGGCGATCATGGCGACGACGAACAGCACGTACGGGAACGCCAGGAAGATGTCCGCGCAGCGCATGATAATCGTATCCCAGATGCCGCCATAGAAACCGGCAAGGGCGCCCATGACCAGACCGATCACCGTGGAGATGGCGGTGGCCATAATACCGACGGAAAGCGAAACACGTGCACCGTAGATAACACGAACGAGAATGTCGCGGCCAAGGGCGTCGGTGCCAAACGGGTGCTCGGCACACGGAGCCAGCAGCGACGTCTCGGCCATGGTGGTCGAGTCGGAAGCCGTCGGCGAACCGAGCCAGGGCTTAGCCCACAGATCTGCGGTCAGGGCAACCAAAACGACGACGATGATCCAGCAGACACCGATAACGGCGAGCTTGTTCTTGCGAAGACGCTTAAAAGCGTCGCCCCACAGCGTGCGGGACTTGGCGGGAGCAGATGCGGCCTTGGTGGCGGTAGCCTGCTCCTGAGACTGAGAATCAGTTTCCTGCATGAGACGTACCTCCCTTAGGCCTTATCCGACGGACCGCCAAGGCGGATGCGCGGGTCGAGGAATGCATAGCTAATGTCGACGAGCAGGTTGATCACCATGACGACGACGACGATGAGCGTAACGCCGCCCATAACGATGGGCCAGTCACGCATGCTAATGGCGCGATAGACCTCATAGCCGATACCGGGCCAGTTAAAGACCGTTTCGGTCAGGATGGCACCCGAAAGCATGCCGCCAAAGTCGACACCAATATAGGTAACGACGGGGATGAGTGCATTCTTAAGCGCATGCTTGATGATGATCGCGCGATTGGAGAGACCCTTGGCCTTTGCCGTACGGATGTAATCTTGGTTCATGACGTCAAGCAGCTGTGAACGCATAATGCGGGCAGCATAAGCGGTCGAAACCGAAGCCAGCGTAATGGTCGGAAGCACATAGTGCATCCAATCCTGATACTGAGAGCTGGAACCGCCGGCACCCGAAATCGGCATGGAGAATGCGCCGCCGGTGAGATCCTTAAGGATGACGCCGAAGAACAGCTGCAGCAGCATGCCGAGCCAGAAGGCGGGAACGGCAACGAGGATCGACGTGGTGAGCGTTACCAAAATATCCCAGAAGGAATAACGCTTTACCGCCGAAATGATACCCGCACCGATACCCATGATCGCCTCGAGCACGATGGCGCACGCGGCGAGTTTGACCGTATACGGATACTTCTGGGCAAAGATTTCCGTAACCGGCAGCTTGCGCTGGTACGAATTACCCAGATCGCCATGAAGCAGACCGTTCATGTAATACAGATAACGGTCTACAAGCGACGTCTGAACGGGATCGCCGTTCTCGTCAAGGATCGCGTTACCGTCCTCGTCCGTCTGGACCAGGTGATAGCGTACGCGAAGCTGAAGCTCTACCTCGGGGGACAGAGCCTTGTCTCCACCGATCAACTTGATCGGATCTCCCGGCACGATATTCTGGAGGGCGAACAGAATCAGCGTGACGCCCAAAAACACCGGGATGAACTGAAGCACACGTTTAACGATGTACTTACCCATACCACTCCCCTATCTAGGGATTAACCTAAATGGGATGCCGATCGCCAGACCGGCATCCCAAAATTACCATCAGCCAGTTTACCCCAGGTTAGGGGGAACTGTATGTTTCCCATGAGGTCTACGTAAATACTTGACCCTCACGGAAGCTGCAAAACTCTTAGGCGAGCTCAGCGGTACCCAGATCGGCGTGCTTCTGCGGATCAACGTAGAGGTACTTGACGCGGTCGGAGCCAGCGATGGTGTGCGTGTAGAACATCACCGGGATGACCGGGCAGTCGGCGGCGACCATGGCGTCGGCCTCCTGCATCTTGGCGATACGCTCGTCGTCGTCAACCGTGGCACGGGCCTCGTCAACCTTGGCGTCAAAGTCGGGGTTGCTGTAACCGGAGCGGTTGTCGCCACCCAGGGAGTCGGAGTGGAACAGCGGATACAGGAAGTTGTCCATGATCGGGTAATCGGCGATCCAGCCCAGACGGCCGAACTGATAGTTGAAGTTCTGATACTGCTCGAGCAGGGCAGACCACTCAGGGGTATCGGAGACGGCGGTGACGCCCACCTTGGCGAGGTCGCCGATGATGGACTCCATGATCTCCTTGTGGCCGCCGTCCTGGTTGTAGGACAGGGTCACATTGATGCCACGATCGCCGTTAGCGCCAGCGGGAGCGACCTTGTCGAGGTACTCGTTAGCCTTGTCGACGTCGTAGGCGCAGAACTCCCATGCGCCCTCCTTGTAGCCGGCGATTCCCGGAGGAACGATGCCGTCAGCGGGGGTACGGGTGCCCTTGAAGATGGTCTTGCAGATGGCCTCACGGTTGATAGCCAGGGAGATGCCCCTACGCAGGTCAGCGTTGTTGAACGGCTCGGCCGTGGTGTTGCACGTCAGATAGTACGTGGAAGGCTCGGAACCGAGCAGCATGCGCGCACCATCACTCATGGTGTAGCCATCCTTGGACTCGCCGCGGTCCTTCTTGGCGGCGTCGATCTGAGCAACGGGAACGTCGCAGACATCAAGGTTACCGGCCTGGAACTCCTTGTAAGCGGTCTCCACGTCCTTGATGACCTGGAAGTGGATGGCGTCGATCTTGGCCTTGTCGCCATAATAATCGTCGAACTTCTTGAGGTTGATCTCCTGACCATCCTCCCACTTACCGTCCATCATGAACGGGCCGTTGCCGACCGGGGCAAGATAGAAGCTCTTGACATCGGTCTCGGCGCACTCGGGAACCGGGGACAGAGCCGGGTGAGAGGCGACGAAGGGGAAGTCGGCGTAGGCGGAAGTCAGCTTGACGACGAGGGTCTCGTCATCCGGGCAGGTAACGCCGGACAGCTCGGTAGCATTACCGGCAAGCAGATCGTCATAGCCCTCGACCATGGAAAGGTGGTAGGAGACCTCGGAAGGACCATACTCGGTAGCGATGGCCGACTTAGTGTTGACCAGGCGCTCCCAGCCGAGCTTGAAGGACTTGGAGGTAACGTCGTCACCGTTGTGGAACTTGGCCTTCTTGATCTTGAAGGTGAACTCGGTGGCGTCGTCGTTAGCCTCAAAGGACTCGCAAGCCAGCGGAACGATCTCGCCCTTCTCGTTATCGTACTCCGTCAGAGCGTCGAAGAGCTGGTACTCGACCTGAGTGCCCTGATCCTCCTGGACGTTGTAGGGGTCGATGCAGACCGGGTTGTTGATGTAGAAGTTCAGCGTCGAACCGGACTCAGAACCGGAAGCGTCGCCGCCCTTCTTGCCGCATGCGGCAAGAAAAGCCATGGAGCTCGCAGCGAGGGTGCCGCCAACAAAGGCGCGACGACCCATAACGGGCTGGTGGAACATAGAATCAGCCATGCCATCCTCCTTATGAGATAGGACAAAGTGAATTCGGCCGGGCAACGTCAAGACAGCCCGATCGAACCATTCAAACGCGGTCCGCCGTTATGGCTGGTTATGCAGTGCGGACCAACGTTTCGCAATACAGTAGCGCATTTTATGCACAATATGGCGCTAATTCCGGTTAACGGTCGAGAATTTCTTTAGTTAGGCGAAGTATGTGGGGATATTTTGACTCTATTACAAGTCTGTAAACAAAAAGGGCCCCGCACATGCGGGACCCTTTACAAACGTATATACGCCGATGCTTAGTAGCCGACGATGCCCTGCGGGAAGAAGAACATGCACAGAACGACACACACAGCAAAAACGACGGCCATAATTACCGTCAGGCGATCGAGGTTCTGCTCCATGACGCCCGTGGCAGAGCTGGAGTTATACAGCGAGCTAGCGATCATATCCGAAACGCCGGTGCCCTTACCGGAATGCATCAGAACGAGAATCGTCAGCGCCACGGCAGAAACAGCCCAAACGACAAACAGAAGAATCTGGAACGGACCCATAGATAAGCTCCTTAATAGAACAATTCAAACTCCAGTACTGTACCACAACCTTCAACACTCCCCCACCTGCCATTTAGGGACGGGGTAGAAATGGCAGAAATACCAAAAAGGGGGTCGTCCGGTTGTGGACAACCCCCTTACTAGAAAACGGTATTTGTTTTCTATTAGGCCTCGGTGGCGAGCACGCGACCCGTCATCTCGGCGGAAGGCTCAATACCAGCCATGGTGAGCATGGTCGGAGCGATATCGGAAAGACGGCCGTCCTCGATACCGGTGAGCTTGGCCTTATCATCAACGATGATGAACGGCACGCGGTTGGTGGTGTGAGCCGTAAACGGATGCTTGGAACCGTCGGAAGCAACGTCAAACATGTGATCGGCGTTGCCATGGTCGGCGGTAATCAGCGCAAAGCCGCCCTTGGCGAGAATCGCCGGGACAACCTTGGACAGAGCATCGTCAACAGCCTCGACGGCCTTAACGGCGGCGTCGAAGACACCGGTGTGGCCAACCATGTCGCAGTTCGCGAAGTTCACGATGTAGAAATCAGCGCGATCCTCGTTAATAGCGGCGACGAGCTTCTCGGTAACCTCGGGAGCGCTCATCTCGGGCTGCAGATCGTAGGTAGCAACCTTGGGGGAAGCGACGAGCACGCGCTCCTCGCCCTCCTTGGGCTCCTCGATGCCGCCGTTGAGGAAGAACGTCACATGGGCGTACTTCTCGGTCTCGGCGGTGTGCAGCTGCTTCAGGCCATTGGCGGCGATAACGTCGGCCAGAACGTTCTCGGGGAACGTCTTGGGGAAGGCGACCTCGACGTCAAACGTCGGATCGTACTCGGTCATCGTCACAAAGTGCGAAAGCTTAATCTGCTCGCGCTCAAAGCCGTCGAACTCCTTGTCCGTGAACACGCGAGTCATCTGACGAGCGCGGTCGGGACGGAAGTTGAAGAAGATGGCCGCGTCGCCCTCGTGAATGCCCTCGTTGTGGGCAGCAAAGGGCTCGACGAACTCGTCGCCGCGCGGATCCTTCTCGTAGTAGGCCTTGATACCGGCAACGGGGTCGGTATCGGCATCGGACGCGTTGACCATGACGTCGTAGGCACGCTGGATGCGCTCCCAGCGGTTGTCGCGGTCCATGGCCCAATAGCGGCCCGAAACGGTGGCAACGCGAGCGTCGCAACCGGTCTCCTCGGAGATCTTAGCCAGAAAAGCGCAGAACTCGCTCATGTAGCCGGCACCGGACTGCGGGTCGACGTCGCGGCCATCCATGAAGGCGTGGACGCGAACGGTCTTGACGCCATGCTGGGCAGCCATCTTGACCAGAGCCTCGACGTGGTTCATGTGAGAATGAACACCGCCAGGGCTCATAAGGCCCATAAGGTGGAGAGTCTTGCCGTCAGCCTTGACGTCGTCCATAGCCTTGACGAAGACCTCGTTCTTGGCGATGGAGCCGTCCTTGATGGCGTTGTTGATGCGCGAAAGCTCCTGGAACACGATGCGGCCGGCACCGATGTTGAGGTGACCCACCTCGGAGTTGCCCATCTGGCCGTCGGGAAGGCCCACGTCCTCGCCCGAAGCACCGAGCGTGGTGTGAGGATACTTCTCGTACAGGCTATCAAGGAAGGGCGTCTTGGCAGCGGCGACGGCGTTCTCGCCATCAGCCGGAGCAAGGCCGCAGCCATCCATGATGATCAGGAGTGCAGGAAGATGACGCTGTGCCATATGTCCTACTCGCCTGCCTTGACGACCATAGAGGCGAAGTCGGCAGCCTTGAGCGAAGCGCCGCCCACGAGGGCGCCGTCAACGTCGGGCTTGGCGACGAGCTCGGCAATGTTGCCGGGCTTAGCGGAACCACCGTACAGGACGCGGATACCGTCGGCGAGCTCCTCGCCAAACATCTCCTTGAGGGTCTCACGGATAGCGCCGCAGACCTCCTGAGCGTCCTCGGCGGTAGCGGTCTTGCCGGTGCCGATGGCCCAGATGGGCTCGTAGGCGACGACGACCTGCTTGGGGCAGGTGATCTCAAGACCAGCAAGGCCAGCTTTGACCTGGTTCACGACGTGCTCGACATAGGTGCCAGCCTCGCGGACCTCGAGGGACTCGCCGCAGCAGAAGACGGGAACAAGACCGGCGGCAACGAGGGCCTTGGCCTTCTTGTTCTGGTCCTCGTCGGTCTCGTGGAAGTAGTCGCGACGCTCGGAGTGACCGATGATGCAGTAGGTGCAGCCAGCGGACTTGAGCATGTCGCAAGAGGACTCACCGGTGAAGGCACCCTTGGCCTCCCAGTACACGTTCTGTGCACCGAGGGCGATGGGGGCAGCCTGAATGCGGTCATGAACCGTGGTGATGTCAATGGTCGGAGGGCAGACGAGCACCTCGACGCCAGCCGGAACCTCGGGCAGAGCCTGAGCCAGCTCGTCGGCGAGCTTGGCGGCCTCGGCGACGTCGTTGTTCATCTTCCAGTTACCAGCGATAAGAAGGGTGCGATTAGGCATCGAGAAGCGCCTCCACTCCGGGCAGGGCCTTACCCTCGACGAGCTCCATGGAAGCGCCACCACCGGTGGAGATCCAGCTCATCTTGTCGGCCAGGTTGAACTTGTTGACAGCCGCGACAGAGTCACCACCGCCGATGATCGAGGTGCAGTCGGCCTCGGCGACGGCCTCGGCGATAGCCTGGGTGCCGTGAGCGAAGTTGTCGAACTCGAAGACGCCCATGGGGCCGTTCCAGAACACGGTCTTGGCGCCCTTGACGGCCTCGGCGTAGAGCTCCTCGGTCTTGGGGCCGATGTCCATGCCCTCACGATCGTCGGGGATAGCGTCGGAAGCGACAACCTCGGGGACAGCGTCCTCGCCAAAGTGATCGGCAACGCGGTTGTCGATGGGGAGCAGGATCTTGACGCCCTTCTCCTCGGCCTTCTTGAGCATCTCGCCGGCGCGCTCGACCCAGTCCTCTTCCTTGAGGGACTGACCGACGGTCAGGCCCTGAGCCAGGAAGAAGGTGTAGGCCATGCCGCCACCGATGATCAGGGTGTCAGCGGAGTCGATGAGGTGATCGAGAACGCCGATCTTGGAGGAAACCTTGGAACCGCCGACGATAGCGACGAAGGGGCGCTCGGGCTCGGCGAAGATGCCGGTCAGCGTGTCGACCTCCTTCTCGAGCAGGAAGCCGGCGACGGCAGGCAGGTAAGCGGCGGGGCCCACGACGGAACCCTGGGCGCGGTGAGCGGTGCCGAAGGCATCGAGAACGAAGACGTCACCATAGGAAGCGAGCTTCTTGGCGATCTCGGGATCGTTCTTCTTCTCACGCTTGTCGAAACGGACGTTCTCGAGAACGAGGACCTTGCCCGGCTCGACGGCGGCGACAGCCTCAGCAGCCTTCTCGCCGTAGGTGTCGGCGACAAAGGCAACATCGAGACCAGAGAGCTCAGCGAGCTTCTTGGCGACAGGCTCAAGGGAGAGCTCAGGCTGGAAGCCGGTGCCCTCGGGACGGCCGAGGTGGCTCATGAGAATGACGCGAGCGTTGTGCTCAACGAGGTAGTTGATGGTGGGCAGGGCAGCCTTGATGCGGGTGGTGTCGCCAACGACGCCATCCTTGATAGGCACGTTGAAGTCAACGCGGACGAGAACGCGCTTGCCGTCGACATCGATGTCGCGGACGGTCTTCTTGGTAAAGGCCATGTTTGCTTCTACCTTTCGTACGTGTCTGCCTCCCATTACGGCAGACGATTTCCTATAAAAAGGGCGCGACCCTAGGGTGTAAGCCCTATAAGGCCGCGCCCTTCTTTAGACGCTCAACGAGCTATTCGCTAAAAGCTAAATTAAGCAACGAACTTCTCGAAGTACTTGATGGTGCGGACCATCTGAGAGGTGTAAGAGTTCTCGTTGTCGTACCAAGAGGTGACCTGAACGAGGGTCTGGCCGTTGCCGAGATCAGAGCACATGGTCTGAGTGGCGTCGAAGATGGAGCCGTGGGTCTCGCCGATGATGTCGGTGGAGACGATGTCGTCCTCGTTGTAACCGAAGGTCTCGGAGATGGTGGCAGCGTAGGCCTTCATAGCGGCGTTGACCTCGTCGACGGTGACCTTCTTGTCAACGACAGCGTAGAGGTTGGTGATGGAGCCGGTCGGCGTCGGGACGCGCTGGGCGGCACCGATGAGCTTACCGTTGAGCTCGGGGAGAACCAGGCCGATAGCCTTGGCAGCACCGGTGGTGTTGGGGACGATGTTGACGGCGCAGGCGCGGCTACGACGCTTGTTGCCCTTGCGCTGCGGGCCGTCGAGCGGCATCTGGTCGCCAGTCCAGGCGTGAATGGTGGTCATGATGCCGGACACGATGGGAGCGAAGTCGTTCAGACCCTTGGCCATCGGGGCGAGGCAGTTGGTGGTGCAGGAAGCAGCAGAGATGATGTTGTCCTCAGCGGTCAGCGTCTCGTGGTTGACGTTGTACACGATGGTGGGCAGATCGCTGCCGGCCGGAGCGGAGATGACGACCTTCTTGGCGCCAGCGTTGATGTGGGCCTGAGCCTTAGCCTTGCTGGTGTAGAAGCCGGTGCACTCGAGAACGACGTCGACGTCGAGGTCGCCCCAAGGCAGGTTGTTGGCGTCGGCCTCCTTGTAGATCTTGATCTCCTTGCCGTCAACGGTGATGGAATCCTCGCCAGCAACGACCTCGTGATCGCGAGCGTAGTTGCCCTGCGTGGAGTCGTACTTCAGCAGGTAAGCGAGCATATCGGGAGAGGTGAGGTCGTTGATAGCGACGATCTCGGAGCCCTCATGACCGAACATCTGACGGAAAGCCAGACGACCGATGCGACCGAAGCCGTTAATAGCAACCTTTACTGCCATTGTGTCTCCTTTCGTAAGGCCCCCGCAAGCTACAGCGCCCGCCGTTGAGGCCCACAAACTAACCACTCGCCTAATATACCTTTTTTTTGACTTGAATTTCACGAGAATAGTCGAAATTGAAAATCAAATTTACGTTAAAACGTTTTAAAGAATAAAATAGCAGCTAAATCCGTATATAAGTCGATACTTTAAACTACCGGTTTGCTTCAATGAGCTTTTCAAGCCTCAAAACTCGATGGTAGAGGGCCGACTTCGACAAGGGAGGGTCAGCCATCTCACCTAAATCACGCAGCGACAGATCGGGATAGCGCTCGCGCAGGTCGCAAAAGACCGCCAAGGCATCCGGAAGCGCATCGCGAAGGCCGCGCTGCTCGAGCTCATCGATAAGCGCAAGCTGATGTTGGGCAGCACCGGCGCTTCTGGTCTGGTTGGCGAGCTCGGCGTTCACGCGACGGTTCACATCGTTCTTAACCAACTTGACCGCGCGCGCCTCCTCAATCTCGGCAACGCTGCGCTTGGCACCAATCAGCTTTAATAGATGCTCGATTTCCTCGGCGCTCTTAATGTACACGGCATATGACCCCCGCCGTGCATTAACACGAGCATGGACCCCAATCTGCCCCAACAGGTCGCAAAGCCCCTTAGCATATTGCTCGCCCTGCACCGCGATCTCCAAATGAAAATCGCCGCGTGGATCGGCCACGAAGCCGCCCGCGATGAGCGCGCCGCGGATGTAGGCAAGCCTGCAGCAGGGACGGGCAACGATGTGTCGGGGAACACCAGCGACGAGCCCTCCCCTGCGGTCTAGAATGCCCAGCAGCACCAGAGCCTTGTCCAGGTCGGGTTGATCGGGCAGGGTAATGAGATAGTTACGGACCTTATGCAAGACCGATTTACGAACGGTGAATTCCGTTTTGAGCTTAAGAATGCGATGCGTCAGCGTGATCATCGTGCGCGCGACGGCTCCCGTCTCGGTCGCGACCGTCAAACGATACCGCCCGGAGCCGGCCAACGAAAGCGTACCGCTCACACGCGTCAGGGCGGCAAGCGTCGACAAATCGCAGTATTCACATTCGGGTTCGCAGCGCGCAAGCTCGTCACGCACCTCGGCGGTAAACGACATGCAGGCCTATGCCTTCGTGTTGGCGCGCGACAGGTCGCGGTGGGAGATGCTCACGTGATACTGGGCGCCTTCCAGGTAACGGGCCGTGGCCTCGGCGATGGCGACGCTACGGTGCTGTCCGCCCGTGCAGCCGATGGCGATAGAAAGCTGCGGCTTACCCTCCGCGATATAGCCCGGCATCACCGTATCGAGCAGCTGCGTCCAGGCCTTCCAGAACTCCTGGGTCTTGGGATGGTCCAGAACAAAGTCGGAGACCTTTTTATCGAGACCGGTCATGGTGCGCATCTCGGGATCGTAGAACGGATTGGGCAGGAAGCGAACGTCGATCATAATGTCCGCCTCGACGGGCATACCGTGCTTAAAGCCAAACGAGAACACGTGAACGTCCATGAGCTGCTGGTCGGACAACTCGGAGAACGCCATGCGCAATTTGTTGCGCAGCGCAGAGGTGCGTAGGCGGCTCGTGTCGATAATCATATCGGCTCGATCGCGCACACCCTGCAGCTGCAGGCGCTCGCGCTGAATCGCATCGGCCGTAGTCTCCCCCGGCTTGGCAATGGGATGACGGCGGCGATTTTCGCTGTAGCGACGAATCAGTACCTCGTCAGAAGCCTCCAGGAACACGATGTCGCAGCTCATCTCGCGCTCTTCGAGCGCGGCGACCGCATCGAGCAGCTCATCGAACAAGCCCTGGCTACGCAAATCGCAGGTGACGGCGAGATGCCTGCCCACGCCCGTATTAATGCCGACGAGCTCGGCAAGCTGGGCGATCAGACGCGGAGGCAGGTTATCGATGCAAAAATAGCCCATGTCCTCGAACACGTGCATGGCCTGCGTGCGGCCCGATCCGGACATTCCGGTGATGATGACGATATCGGGGATGCGCTCCGAGCGCTCCGCCGCATCCATGGCATCTCCCTTTTGCATGTGCTGCCTCCCGAAAACAAGCACGGGACCCAGCAACCCGGATCCCGCGCGGTCAATTGCCTTTATTGAGTATACCGCCCCGAGCGGATACGAGGCCTGTCTTACGCCTCAAGCGCAGCCTTGAACCAACTTGTAATACTCGTGGGGTGCGTGATGGCGGTGCCGACGACAACGGCCCAGGCGCCAGCATCGATCGCGGCGCGAGCCTCCTCGGGCGTATGCACGCGACCCTCGCAAATGATGGGAAGGCCGGGGAATTCCTCGGTCGCCTGACGCAGGAGCGGCAGGTCGGGGCCATCGGCCATGGTGCAGTCGATGGCGGCGACACCGTGAGAGAGCGTGGTAGATACCAGGTCGAAGCCCATATCAACCGCACGGCGAATGTCCTCGATGGTGGCACAATCCGCCATCAGGAGCACACCCTCCTCGTGCAGCGGACGGAAGGTATCCTCGACCGTCTTGCCATCGGGGCGCGGACGATCGGTGGCATCGATCGCCACGATATCGGCACCAGCAGCAACGCAGGCGCGGGCGTGACGCAGCGTCGGCGTGATGTAAACGCCCTCGTGTCCATCCTTCCATAGGCCAATAACAGGAACCTCACAGCGACCCTTAATGGCGGCAATGTCGGCAAGGCCCTGGCAGCGAATGGCGGCGGCGCCGCCGAGTTCGCAAGCGCGAGACATTTGAGCCATGGTCTCGGGCGTACGAAGCGGCTCGCCCATATACGCCTGAACGCTCACGACGAGCTTTCCCTTCAGGGATTGAATCAAAGGATCAACGGTCATGTGCGACTCAACCTTTCTCAAAACAGCCTTCTGAGACACCGCACCTTGACGTTCAAACCGTCGCTCGCGTACCGAAGTACGCTTCGCTCCTCTTTCACGTCAATCTGCGGCACCTCAGAAGGCGCACTTGGTAGTTATGTTTACTTCAACGACGCAAGAAGGTGTTCGGCGGCACCGATAAGCGGCGCGTCGCCCTCCAGAGAACCGATGAGGATCGGCGTGTCCTGAAGCGGGTCGAGCGCCTGGCTGGCATAGCCCTCGTGCACCGAGTCCTTCCACGTCTGCGAACGCCAATCGGGACCCTGATGAATTACGCCGCCCGAAAGCACGATGACCTCTGGATCCAGAATATTGGCAAGCGAGCCCAAGCTGGCGCCCAGCGCAAAGCCGGCGTCATGGATGACCTCGGTCGCCTTTGCGTCGCCAGCACGACACAGGTCGTTCACATCGCGACCGACCGAAGGACGGCTGGGGTCGACGCGGCCAAAACGCTCATCGTACATTCGACCAATGGAAGTGCCCGAAGCAACCGACTCCAGATGGCCGGAACGCCCGCAGGCGCAGGGAATGCCGGCGGCAGCCGAGCACTCGATGTGGCCCATATGGCCGGCAGCACCATGGAAGCCCTGCATCACGCGGCCGTTCTCGACATATGCGCCGCCGATGCCCGTGCCGATGCCAAGACACAAGACGGAGAACTTGCCCTTGCCGACGCCCCAGTGGGCCTCGCCCAGAGCATGAGCCTGCACGTCGCCTACGACGGCAACGGGAAGACCGAGGTCCTCGCGCAGACGCGGCCCCAACTGAACGCCGGACCAGCCGGGCATGATCTCATTGGCATACGCGATGGCGCCCGTCTTGGGATCGACGACGCCGGCGGCACCGATACCGACGCCAAGGACCTCGACATCGGGATTCGACTCGAGAGCAGCCTTGATGGACGCCTCGATACGCTGGAATACGGCCTCGCCGCCCTCCTGGGCCTCGGTAGGAACCTCGGCCTCAAAAACGGGATGGGGCACGCTGCCGTCAGCCGGGTACTCCATGATGGCAGTCGCGATCTTAGTTCCGCCGATATCGACAGAGCAGACGTACTTGTTCTCCATGTCGCTCTCCTTAGGAGATAAAAAACAACTACAGGAAATGCGCCGTCAGGCTAGCCGTCACAGCGCGGTAAAGGTTTTCCAGGTGCCCGAAATCGCCGAGAAACCGTGTGGCCATTGACCTAATGGGTCATGGCCGCACGGTTGAGGCGCGAGGTTGGGCGCCTGGGAAAGCACTACAGCAGACCGTTGTCCTGAAGGACCTTCTTAATCGCCTCGACGTTCTCGCCGGTCATGGCCTTCACCGGGCGCGGCATGGTCGGGCTGTCGAAGATGCCCATGAGGTTCATAGCAGTCTTGAAGGCGCCAACGCCACCGGCATAGCCCTGGACGCCAGAGGTGACATCCCAGATGTGCGAAATCTCATTGAGGCGATCCTGCTCGGCCTTGACGGTAGCCCAGTCACCAGCCTGGGCGGCCTTCCACTGACGCACGTAGCCCTCGGGCTCAACGTTGGCGAGACCCGGGACGGAACCGTCGGCGCCACCGAGGTAGGCGCCGTCGACAACAACCTCATGACCGGTGAGGATGCTCATCGGATGTCCGTTCTTCTCGTTCTCCTGAACGAGGTAGCGGAACGAGATGTCATCACCCGAGGAATCCTTGACGCCGGCCAGAACGCCCTCGGCGCCGAGCTTGGCAAGGAGCTTCCAGGGGAGCTTGGTGTGGACGCACACGGGGATGTCGTAGGCGAAGATGGGCAGGTCGAGTTCCTCATGCAGGATGCGGAAGTGCTCCTCGACCTCGGTCATGCCCTGCAGAGCATAGAACGGGCAGGTGGCGACAAGCGCATCGGCGCCCAGCTCCTGAGCGACCTTGCCGTGCTCGATCATGCGCTCGGTCTCGGTGTCGATGATGCCGACCAGAACGGGAACGCGGTGGTCGACGATACGGACGGCCTCGGCGATGATCTGACGGCGACGCTCGTCGGTGGAGAAGACAACCTCGCCCGAGGAGCCCAGGAAGAACAAGCCATCGACGCCGGCATCGATCATGCGGTTGATGCTGCGCTCAAAGGAGGCAACATCGAGCTGGTGGTCTTCGGTATCGGGAACAACGACGGGAGGGATAACGCCGGTGAATTTCTGAGTTGCCACAAGAATCTCCTTAGCTGTCTGGCGGGCAGCCCTATGCCGCCCACTCTTGTTGGCAGTGTCCAGGCCGTCTAGGCCAAAGAACACGGGTAGAACGTTTGGTTAAAGAAGTCGACGACTTTGTTTTCGAACGCATTGATGCGCTCGTGAGCGTATTTTGCATAGATGATATGCCTCCGGTCACACTCAAGACCGTTGAATACGGCAAACTGATCCTTGGGATCGCTCACGGTATCCATAAGCGATGTGCCCATGAGCACCGATCCGCGCACCCGAGACGACAGCGCCTCGAGGCCGCCAGGAAGCGGATTGGCAACCGCCGTGCAGGCGAGGCCCCGCTCGTCCAGAGCAGAAACCGCCAGCGCGACTCCGCCGCCAAGGCCCTCGCCCCATGCAAAGATGCGGTCGGGGTCCACGCCATCAAGATTGCGCGCCACCTTCGCCATCGCGCAACCCCAACGGACGCGCTTGACAAAAGCAGGAGAGGCAATCCCCTGCTGCAGCTCGCTGGATCCAATCGCCTCATCGTCCAGCGCAAGCACGGCATATCCCATGGCCGCAAACCTCGTCATGTGATGCCATCCCCGCACGGGTCGGTCGATGTCGTGAAACATCAGACATAGCGGCACAAGCTCGGATGCTCGGGCGCGACCGGCAGGCTCAATCAAGCGTGCGTGGACCACATCGCCACCAAGCTCAAAGGAAACCTCGGAGTAGCGGGCATACGGATTGGCGAAATCGATCACCGTAATACTCGGCCCGCAAACCTCAAGGTCCGAAGCGGCTATCTCTAATTCGGAAACATCCGCAGAAGCATCACCGCGCCAATCCCGGAAATCAGCGAGCCTTGACGAGACCGTTCCGGGAATCCCCACAAGGTCGGAGACAATCAGCTCATTGACATTGCTCTCGCACTTAGACATAAGCCTCCCCTCCCTTGCAGAAAAACGGAATGATCAGATCGTCAAAATCCTGAATCTCCTCGTGGCCAAAGCCTTCAAAGAACTCATGACGCTTTTCACAGGTCAGGTTGTTATAGACCGCAAACTGCGTCGCTGGCGGACAGACGGTATCGGCTGTGCCGGTGCCAAACAGCACGGGGCATTTGACCATAGGGGCAAAGTTCTTGGAATCGAAGTACGCCAGCTTGGCATAGGCTACGTCGATACGAGTCGAGTCCTCGTCAAACCAGCGAGACCAATAGCGCAGGCCCTCGTAGGCAATGTCGTCGGCATCCAAATCCCAGACCAGGCGGAAATCCGACAGGAAGGGATAGAGGATGGCGGCGCGATTGATAAGCTCGCTGTTAAGTGCACAGGTCGCAATGCCCAAACCGCCGCCCTGCGACGCGCCGTTCACAAACACACGGGCAAGATCGATGCCCTCGAGCTCGCGAACGATGCGGCACAGGATGCGAATATCTTGGTGCAAGCGGACATAGTAGAGGTTGGCCGGGTCGCCGTCGATACCGGCGACGATATGGCCCGCGACCGTTGTGCCCTCAAATCCACCAATGTCCTCGGAGGGACCTCCTTGGCCGGGGCAGTCGAGGGCGATGAGTGCCATGCCCATGCCCGCAAACGACGCCTGCTCAAACCAGCTGCGGCTTGCACCCGGATACCCATGGAACTGAAGTACCAATGGCACGGGCTCGTCCGAGACGGGTTTAAGGTACTTGGCATGCAGGCGAGCGCCACACATGCCGGTATACCAGAGGTCGAAAAGCTGGCAGGTCACGGCATCGGTGACCGATGCCGTCTCGATCGCATAGTCAAGCCCGACGGCGTCGGCCTCGGCCATGCGATCCTTCCAAAAGAGATCGAAATCTGATGGACGGGGCATGGCGCCTCGATATTCACCAAATTGCTGTTGCAGCTCCTGAGCACTTGGCATGGCTCGTGAACCCAACCTTTCGAAATCGCAACGGAGGTGCGCCCGGCAAGGGAACCGGGCGCACGGGAGGGAAAGCGAGACTACTCGCCGAGCTTGGGATGCAGCAGCGACGGCGCAGCGCCGAGCAGCATCTTGGTGTAGGGGTCCTGGGGGTGCTGGAAGACCTGCTTGGCCTCGCCCTGCTCGACGATCTTGCCGCCATTCATAACGATGATGTCGTCAGAGATATAGCGGACCGTCTGGATGTCATGGCTGATGAACACCATGGCCAGGCCGAGCTCCTTCTTAAGGTCGGTCAGCAGGTTCAGAATCTGCGCGCGGACCGAAACGTCCAGAGCCGAGGTGGGCTCGTCGGCGATGATGGCATCGGGGTTCAGCGACAGGGCACGGGCAATTGCGACGCGCTGGCGCTGGCCGCCCGAAAGCTGACCGGGAAGAACCTCGGCGGCGGAGCTGGGCAGACCGGTGAGCTCCAGGAGTTCCTTGACGCGCTTCTCCTGTTCGGCCTCGGTGCCCAGATTGTGGACGCGCATGGGATCGAGCAGCTGCTCGCGAACGACCATGCGGGGGTTGAGCGCCGTGGCCGGGTTCTGGAACACGACCGAGATGACGCGACCCATGTGGCGACGGTCCTCGGCGGTACGCTTGGTTACGTCCTTGCCCTTAAAGTAGACCTTGCCGCTCGTGGGGGCCTGCAGGCCGCACATGACGTTGGCGGTGGTGGACTTACCGCAACCGGACTCGCCGACGATGCCGATCGTCTGACCGGGCATGAGCCTAATCGTTACACCCTGGACGGCGTGAACCAGGTTGGGGTGCAGAATCGAGCCGGTACGGGTCCTAAAGGTGACGTGGACGTCATCAAGGAAGATGATCGGCTCGACGCCGTTGACTGCGGTCTCGCTCATCTACATCACCTCCGCGTGAGGGGTCAAACCATTTGCCTTGAGCACCTCGTCGGGGAGCTCGGAATAGAAGTGCTCGGTGCCGGGCACGCGCTTGAAGACCGGACGGGTGTCCAGGCCAATGCGCGGATGGCTCGAGCGGGGCGCGAAGCGATCGCCCTTGGGGAAATCGCGCGGGCTCGGAACGGCGCCGGGCACCTGGTGCAGACGGCCCGAACCGCTCTCGATGGACAGAACGGAGCCCAGAAGACCGCGGGTATACTCGTGGATCGGGTTAGTGAGCAGCTCCTTGGTGGGCGCCTGCTCGATAACCTGACCGGCGTACATAACCGTGATGTTATGGGCGACCTCGGCGACCAGCGCCAGGTCATGCGAGACGAAGATCATGGCAAAGCCGAGCTTGGCCTGAAGGTCGTTGAGCAGCTTGATGACCTGCTTCTGGACGGTAACGTCCAGAGCGGTCGTGGGCTCGTCGCAGATGACCAGCTTGGGGTCGCGGGTAAGGGCCATAGCGATCAGGACACGCTGACGCTGGCCACCGGAAAGCTCATGCGGGTAGCTCTCGAGCGTACGCTTGGGGTCGAGGCCCACGAGCTCCAGGAGTTCCTCGGCGCTGCGGGTGCCGCCGCGCTTGGTGAGCTGCTTCATCTGGGCAGAGATGAGCATGGAGGGGTTGAGCGAGGACAGGGCGTCCTGATAGACCATAGCGATATCGGTACCGCGCAGGCCGAACCACTCCTTCTTGCTCATCTTGAGCAGGTCGCGGCCCTCCCAGAGGACCTCGCCGGAAAGGTGCTCGTCATCGTCGGTCAGGCCCATGATGGCCAGCGTGGTGATGGACTTACCGCAACCGGACTCGCCCACCAGGCCCATGGTCTGACCAGGACGGACGTCAAAGTTGACATGGTCGACGACGTTGATATCGCCGTGATGCTCAAACTGGATGCAGAAATCGCGGACCGAAAGGATCGGTTCGACAGACTCGTCGGGCACATGGCGATCGTCACGCTTGAGCTCGACATCGCGCAGGGCGCCAAGGCGAGCGGAGAGGGACTGGGCCTGCTCCTTGTAGGCGCGAACGGGGTCAGAGACCAGCAGGTCGGCCTCGCGACGCTTGGAGGAATCGGTCGGATCCAGGGCGGCGGAGGGAGCAGCGGCCATGGCGTCGGTAATGCCCTCGGAGAGGATGTTGAGTGCCAGGCAGGTGATCATGATGGCCAGGCCCGGGAACAGCGCCTGCCACCAACGGCCGGCGAGCACGCCGCCGCGGGCGTCGGCGAGGATGTTGCCCCAGGTAGCGGTGGGCTCCTGAATACCAGCGCCGATGAAGGTCAGCGAGGCCTCGAAGATGATGGCGTCGGCGACCAGGGTAACGGTGAAGACCATGATCGGGGCGATGCAGTTACGCAGAACATGCTTGATCAAAATCCACGGAGCCTTGGCGCCGGAAACGATGACCGCGCGGACATAGTCCTCGCCGTACTCGGACACGATGTTGGCGCGCACGATACGGGCAATCTGCGGAGTGTACATAAAGCCGATGGCGAAGATGATCGACGGCACGGAGTTGCCCAGGATGGAGACGAAGACGGCCGCGAGGGCGATGCCCGGGATGGACATGATGATGTCCAAGATACGCATGATCGTCTCGGAGACGGCCTTGCGCGAAACCGCTGCAAGGGCGCCCACGACCGAGCCGCAGACCAGAGCCATAGCAGTGGCGCCAAAGCCGATAATCAGCGAGTAACGACCACCGTAGAGCATACGCGACAGAATGTCGCGACCCTTATCGTCGGTACCGAAGATAAATCCGTTGCCGGGAGCCTGGCGAGCCGTAAAGATCTCGACCGGGCTATAGGGGGCAAGAAGGGGCGCCAGAATCGCAGTCAGGGCGACCAGCACCAGCACGACGGCGGCAATCTTAGAAGACAGCGTCATCTTCTTCCAGCCACCGAGCTTGAGCCCCTTGGAGGCAGCCTTCTCGAGCTGCTCGGTTTGCTTCTCTCGAATCTTTACCATAATCTACACCGTCCTGATGCGCGGGTTGATGAGCAGGTAGAGCATGTCAACCACGATGTTGATGATGATGAAGGCAAGAGCAACGACGATAACGACGCCCTGAACCAGGTTCGCCTCGTTGCCCTGAACGCCCTGCAGAATCGCGGTGCCCATGCCGGGGAGGTTGAAGATAACCTCGATGACGACGGCGCCGCCCATGAGATAACCGATCTTAAGACCGAGGGTGGTGACCGGGGTGATCAGCGCATTGCGAAGAACGTTGATGCCGACGACGACCTTCTCGGGAACGCCGGCACCGCGAGCCATACGGACATAGTCCTTGTCGAGTTCCTCGACCATGGCGGTGCGCACGATACGAGTCATCTGGCCCGTCAGCGGAAATGCCAAGGCGATGGCGGGCATAATCATGCGGCCCAGATAACCAGCCGGATTCGTGGTGAAGTGAGGCAGGGCACCCGATGCCGGGAGGACCTTGAGATAAGAAGAGAACAGCAGGATCAACAGAACGGCAAGCCAGAACGACGGGGTTGCCAGGCCGGCGATGGAAAAGACGCGGATCACTTGGTCCGGCCATTTGTCGCGATACAGTGCCGCGATGACGCCGAGCAAAAACGAAACGACCGCACCGATGGCAAGGCCGATGAAGGTCAGCTGCATCGTGACGGGCAGGGCCGTGGAGATGCGCTTGGCAACGGAGTTGCGAGCAGCACCATAGGTGCCCATGTCGCCATGGATCAAATCGCCCATATAGCGCACGTAGCGCACGGGCCAGGGGTCGTCCAGACCATACTTCTCATGGTACTCGGCAACCGCCTCGGGCGAGGCACCGTCACCCAACGCCGTGTAGGCGGGGTCGGTCTTGGAGAACGACATAAGGAAGAACACCAGGACGGTGACGCCCAATGCCATGATCGGCAGCGCCACAAGACGCCTTCCAATCAAACGTAGCAAGTTGTTCACGTTCTCTCCCCTTTCTTTTGTCGGTAGGACCAACTGGTATATGAGTACGGATACTCATTACAAGACCCGAGCGACATCGAGGTCGCCCGGGTCTTTGTTTCAACTATGAGGACGTTGCCTTACGACCGACGCCCTACATATGACTCAAGCGAGTCTTAGGCCTTGACGGTCGCGACGCCCCTGAAGGACATGCTCGTCGTGCCGATGCCCTTGAAGCCATCGAGGGCCTCGCCGTTGGGCGCGGTGGACGGATCGTCCCAGGAAGCGGAGACGGTCTTAACGTGGACAACGGGGTACAGAACGGCGTTGTCGGCGATGATGTCGAAGCACTCGTTCCACTTCTTCTGCTGCTCGTCGCCCTCGGCGGCAAGAGCCTCGTCCATGAGACCGTGGAGCTTCTCCCACTCAGCGGACTCCTTCCACGGGCAACGGGTCTGCATCCAGACGTTGTCACCGTACCACCAGTTAAGCAGCAGGTCGGGATCAGCGCCGAAGCAGGACGGATCGCCAGGGGCAAGGAGGATATCGTAGGCCTCGCCGCCGTCGATGGCAGCGTAGGTGGCCGGCGAGGTATCGGTCTGGATGGTCACGTCGAAGCCGAGAGCGTCGAGGTCGTTCTTGACCTGGGCGGCCATGCCCTTAATCTGCTCGTTGTCGGTGGTGCGCAGGGTGATGGCACCCGGGGTGATGCCGGACTCCTCAATGAGCTTCTTGGCCTTCTTGGCGTCGGTCTTGTAGACCGTGGAAGCCTCATGATAGTTGGTGAAGCTCTTGGGCAGGTAGCAGCTGGCAGCGGTGGCAAGGCCGGCGAAGGTGTTGCTGACCATCTTCTCGGTGTCGAGCGCGTACATGACGGCCTGACGGACCTTGACGTTGTTCCAAGGCTCCTTGGCAACGTTGAACATAATGAAGCGGGTACCGAAGCCCTGGACGTTGTCGATCTTGCAGCCGGCGCTCTCGAGCTGGTCGACGGCGTCAGCGGTGACGAGCTCCATAACGAGCGTGGAGCCCTCCTGCTGAGCGGTAACGCGAGCGGTGGGGTCGGTCAGGATGCTGTACTGGATCTTCTTATCCTCGGCAGCATACTCACCGTTGTACTCGGGGTTGGGAACCAGGGTGATCTCGGTATCGGAGATAGAGTCGTACATCCAGGGGCCGGAGCCGATCGGCTGCTTGGCGCGATCCTCCTCGGTCTGGGTGGCCGGGGTAACGCGGACGATGGCCAGACGATCCTTGAGCAGGGAGAAGTTGGGGACCTTGGTCTTGACCGTCACGGTGCTGGCGTCCTTGGCCTCGATGGACTCGAAGGGCTGGAAGAACGGAGCATAGGTAGCGGAAGCGGCGCAAGCGGTGTAGGAGGCGACGACATCGTCAGCGGTGACCTCGGTGCCATCGGAGAACTTGGCGCCCTTGCGGATGGTGACCTCGAAGGTGGTGTCGTCCACAGACTTGGGATCGTCGGTGGCGAGCTCTTTGAAGGTGCTGTAGTCGTGGTAATCGATGCCGTAGAGGCCCTCGACGACGTGCCAGTTAGCACCCAGGCCCACAGCGGAGCCGGTGCTGGCGGGATCGAAGCTGGACGGAGCGTAAGCGGAACCAGCGGTGATCACGCCGCCGCCACGGTTGGCGGAATCGGTGGAACCGGAAGCGGAACCCTCGTCGCTAGAGCTGCCACCGCAGCCGGTGAGACCAAGCCCTGCGACAGCAGCGACGCTGCCGGTGAGGCCGAGGAACGAACGCCTGGACATACCCTTGTTGATGATGGCCATGTCTTCTCCTATCAATAGAGAATCTTACCCGGGAGCGCCTAGACGTGCCCCCGCGCAACTTGCGGACGATATATACCTTACCTACCGACGAACCCAACTGAGGTGCCGCGCTCGGCGACCGATACATACATACGCTTGAACGGTATTTGCTACCGTTCACCGAATTCATTGACAAACGATTCGCCAGACAGTATGTATCGACGAGGTGAGATATCAGTCTTCGTCAACCCGCAGGATAGCAGGGTTGTTCACCATGGCTAGTCAAACGTTTTAGCGTTAATTAAACCCGAAATCGGCTGGTAATCGCCGTGAAATAAATGATTGAAAATCACGCAATCATGTATATCAGTTGTTTAGAGGCGTGTTTAGTTTTCGGATTGCTTTGCCGCCGCCTCGGCGCGCTCGGCATTCCATGCAACGAGCGCCTCGTGAACCGCTTTGGCGACATCGGCAGGAATGCCTCGAACTTCCGCGATCTCTTGCTCGCTCGCCGCGCGCAAACGCTTCATCGAGCCAAAATGGCGCATAAGGGCACGTTTTCTGGTGGGTCCCACGCCTGGAACGTCATCGAGTACCGAAACCGTCATGGCTTTATCGCGCAATTCGCGATGGAACGTGATGGCAAAACGGTGCGATTCATCGCGCACCTGTTTAATTAGATAGAGCGACGCGGACCCGGTCGGCAGCACGACGGGAGTCTCGTCCCAAGGCACGAAAACCTCCTCATCGGCCTTTGCCAAGCCACAAACTGGTATATCGAGCCCAAGAGCCTCAAGTTGCTTGATCGCAGCGGTCAATTGCGGCTTACCGCCATCGACAACGAGCAAATCGGGGCGCGAGCCAAAGCGCTCGTCGGCCATGCGCTCGGGAGCATAACGTCGTCCCAAAACCTCGGACATCGACACGAAGTCGTTTGCCTCGTCCAATTCGGCCTGAATTTTAAAACGACGATACTGACTCTTGTCGGCGCGCCCGTTGGTAAACACCACCATCGAGGCGACCGTAAAGGTGCCATGCAGTGTAGAGATATCGAAGCACTCGATACGCAACGGCGGCGATGGCAGCGCCAACGCACTTTCGAGCTCCAGGAGCGCTTGATTGGTGCGGTCGTCAGCGTACCCCGTTCGCATCATGTAGCGCATGAGGGCATGGCGCGCATTTTTGGATGCCATATCGAGCAGACGGTGCTTTTCGCCACGCTGCGGCCTATGGAGATGGCAGGAACGCTCACGCTTGCCCGCAAGCCACTCCCCCAGCGCTTCCGCATCCTCAAGCTCGACGGAAAGGTTGACCTCAGCTGGAATATCAGCCGTCTCGTCGTAATAGCGCTTAAGAAAGCCCGACTGGAGCTCTTCCTCGTCAACATCAAGACCCTTGTCGAGAATGAACTCGCAGGTGCGAACTGTTCGGCCCTCGCGAACGACGAAGACGCAAGCGGCGGAGATGGTCTCCTCGCGATAGAAACCGATGACATCTATATCGACACTGGAGGGAAAAACGACTTGCTGACGATCGTCCAGACCCCTGATGACCTCCAAACGACGTTTGACGCGTGCCGCGCGCTCAAAGTCGAGCGCCTCAGCGGCATCCGTCATCTCGGAGGTCAGCTCATCGACGACATCCTTGCGATGGCCCGACAAAAAGCGCTCGACACGCTTGACGTTCTTGGCATAGTCTGCCGGGGAAATCACGCCGACACACGCACCCGGGCCGCGCCCGACATGGTAGTCAAAGCAGGGGCGCCCGTTTTGCGCGCAAATCATATTGACGATGTCTTCCTCGCCCTTGTGGGACTCGACGATACGGCGACAACGACGCCACTCCGCACAGGATGCGGAGCAGATGGGGATAACCTTGCGCAGCGTATCTATCGTCTCACGTGCCGCGCGGCTATCGGTATAAGGTCCAAAATAGCGCGTTCCCGGCTTATGACGCTCACGCGTGTATTTGATAGCGGGATACAGGTCGCCCTTTGTAATGGCGATAAAGGGGTAGCTCTTGTCATCCTTGAGGTCGACGTTAAAGTACGGATGGTACTGACCAATCAAATTGCGCTCGAGCACCAACGCCTCGTGCTCGGTCTCCACCACGATATAGTCAAAGCTCGCCACCAGCTGCATCATCAGCGGGATCTTCTGGCGCTCGTCCTGCAGCGTCACGTACTGACGCATACGGGCGCGCAGGTTTTTCGCCTTGCCCACGTAGATGACATCGCCCTTGGCGTCTTTCCAAAGGTAGCAGCCGGGCTGCGTGGGAACGCGCGAAACCTGCTCGGCAAGCGTTGGAATGTTGTCGTGACCGGCCACGCGCACCTACTTGCGACGAATCAGCGCCGAGACCTCGGGCATCTTAAGGACGACGGCAAGGCCAAAGGTAACAGCAAGCGAGACGACACCCGCAACGCAAACGTAGCCAAGAGTAATCAGAATCGAGCCGCCAAGTGCCCCGACAAAGTGCTCAAGCGCCCACATGACGCCGGCGCCTGCGGCAGCACCCAGGCCACCGAGCAAAAGGCCAAAGAAACCGCCATGCAGGATAGATTTAACCTGAAGACCACGCAGACGACGACGCAGCCACCACAGCGAGCAACCGACCAAGATCACGTAGTCGACGACATACGAAAGCGCGATTGCCGGCATACCGAAGCCCAGCACAACGCCAAACAGCAGAACCGAGCCGGCCTGGCCGATGGCGGAATACAGGCAATAGCGGCTATAGGGCTTCATGTCGAGCAAGGCAGAGAAGCTCTTCTGCATCAGCACGACCACGCCGTAGAGCGGCAGGGAAAGTGCCAGGTAGATAAGGAACTCCGACACCAGCGCCACACCGGACTCATCGAACTTGCCAGCGCAGTAGATCATGTTGAGCGGACGCGCGAAGACAATCAGGTACAGCGCGAATGGAATCAGGAAGAACAGCATCTGGGCGACGCCACGCGAAATGCCCGTGCGGACGCTGTCGTAATCCTTCTCCTGTGCGTCGTGAGAGAGCTCGGTATAGAGCGCCGTCGAAAGCGAGGCGGCAATCAGCGCGTAGGGCAGCGTGTACCACAGGCGCGCATAGGCGATGACGGAAGGACCGGTCTCGGGCTGGACCACCAGCGCGGCAGCGTTCGTGATAGAAGTCGAGACAAACATGCACACCGTAGCGAGCAGCGTCGGGATACCGAGCGCAATCGTCTGGCGCAGTGCGGGGTCCTTAAAGTCGATATGGATATGGGGATGCACGCCGTGCTTGCCAAGCGCGGGGATCTGACATGCCATCTGAACAAAGACACCGAGGGTCGTACCGGCCGCAATCAAGATGATGCCGGCACGTTCGCCAAACTGTGCGGACACGGGCGCAAAGCCCATAAAGCTCGCAATGACGATCACATTGTTGAGGACCGGGGCAAACGTCGACCAGAAGTAGTCGCGGTGTGCGTTGAGGACGCCCGAAAACACCGAGCCCAAACCATAAAACAGAATCTGGATGGCAAAGAAACGGAACATGAACGCAGCGGTATCCATGCTGCCGCCGTCACCCGAAAGGAACGATTGCGTCCAGATAAAGCCCGGGGCGAACACGGTCCCCAGCAACGAAATGCCACCCAGCACCAATAGCAGAATACCGAGCAGGTTGCCCACGTACTCGTTAGAGGCCTCGCGACCCTGCTCACGCCTCACGCCCATGTACACGGGCAAAAACGCCGTCACGAGCATGCCGCCCATCACGAGTTCGTAGAGCATATTGGGCAGGTTGTTGGCGACCTGATAGGAAGACGAGAGCAGCGACATGCCGATAGCGGCCGCCATTGCCCACGTGCGGATAAAACCGGTGACGCGAGACACGATGGTCAGGATGGTCATAAGCCCGGCGGAACGACCAACCGTGGAGTAGTCCGACGAGCCCATGTCGTCAGTGTCGTCTCGCGACGAAGAAGCTTCGGATGAGGGTGTCTGAGGCGCAGATTCTTTTGCAAAATGAGCTCCGCACTTCAATTCTTCCTGCGGCATCGCTCAGTCCTCTCTCGTAATCGGGGCGACCGTCGCCCCGCAAAATGCAATTAAATCATCAGGTGCAAGCTCAAGCTGATAACCACGCTTGCCTCCCGAAATAAAAATGGTATCCCAAAGGACACATGTCTCATCAATGAGCGTCCGGTAGCGTTTTTTCATACCGACCGGACTGCAGCCGCCGCGAACGTAGCCAGTCGCCGCAAGCAAATCCTTCACATGCACCATGGCCAAGGACTTCTCCCCCGCGGCACGCGCGGCGGACTTTAGATCGAGCTCGTCGGCAACAGGGATGCAGCACACGACGTGGTCGTTGGACGGCGTCACGCAGACCAAGGTCTTAAATCCTTGTCCGGGCTCCTCGCCAAGCTGCTCCGAAATCGCGACCCCCAGGCCCGCCGACTCATCACCATCGTCTTCGTACGTATGTAGAACATAGGAAATGCCGGCGCTTTCCAGCTCGCGCATCGCATTGGTTTTTGGCGTCTTTACAGCCTTTGCCATGGCATATCCTTTCCCTCGCATTCGGACGCAAGGATTAAGTATATGTCCAATTCGGCTGCATACGTCACTTCGACACAGCAAGCGCCATCGAATCACAAGGAGTCGATGGCGCCCATAAACTGAATCGCCTATTTATTGAGCATCAAGTTGAGCCTGACGCTCCCGGTCACGCCTGAGCAACGGCGCCAAAAACTTGCCCGTATAACTCTGCGGACAGTCCGCAACCTGCTCCGGTGTGCCCGAAACCACGACGGTTCCGCCGCCGTTACCGCCCTCGGGGCCCATATCGATCAGGCGGTCGGCAACCTTGATGACATCAAGGTTGTGTTCAATCACCAGCACCGTGTTGCCCGCATCGACCAAGCGCTGCAGCACATCGAGCAGCTGGCGGACGTCCTCAAAATGAAGGCCGGTCGTCGGCTCATCCAAAATATAGAACGTCTTGCCCGTCTGGCGTCGATGAAGCTCCTTGGCGAGCTTCACACGCTGCGCCTCGCCGCCCGAGAGCGTCGTAGCGGGCTGGCCCAGGCTCACGTAGCCCAAGCCTACATCGTACAGCGTCTGGAGCTTGCGCTTAATCTGCGGGATATTCCCAAAGAAGGCCAGTGCCTCGGTGACGCTCATGTCGAGCACGTCCGAGATGGTCTTACCACGGTAGGTGACCTCAAGCGTCTCGCGGTTATAGCGTTTGCCGCCGCAGACCTCACAGGGGACATAGATATCGGGAAGGAAGTGCATCTCGATCTTAATTTGTCCGTCGCCCTTGCATGCTTCGCAGCGACCGCCGCTCACGTTAAAGGAGAAACGTCCCGGCGAGTAGCCGCGCGCCTTCGACTCCGGCGTACTCGCAAACAGCGCGCGAAGATCATCCCACAGGCCAATGTACGTAGCAGGGTTGGAACGCGGCGTGCGGCCAATCGGCGACTGGTCGATATCGATAACCTTATCGATACACTCGATGCCCTCGATTTTCTTATACGGACCCACAGGGCGCGTCGAACGGTGAATGGCATTCGTAAGGGCAGGTGCGATAGTGTCGGTAACCAGGGAGCTCTTACCCGATCCCGACACGCCGGTAACGACCGTAAGCGTACCAAACTCGATCTTGGCGGTAACGTTTTTGAGGTTGTTGGCGCGGGCGCCCGTGATCTTAAGGCAGCCGCGACCGGGCTTGCGGCGCTCATCGGGAACCCGGATCATTCGTTTGCCGGTCAGATAAGCGCCCGTCATCGACTCGGGACACGCCATGATATCGGCAGGCGTTCCCGCCGCGACTACGTGTCCGCCGTTCACGCCCGCGCCGGGGCCCATGTCGATCACATAGTCGGCAGCACGAATCGTATCCTCATCATGCTCGACGACGATGACGGTATTGCCGATATCGCGTAGGCGCTCAAGCGTCTTGATCAGGCGCTCGTTATCGCGCTGATGGAGGCCAATCGATGGCTCGTCCAAAATGTACAGGACACCCATGAGGCCGGCGCCGATCTGCGTTGCCAGGCGAATGCGCTGGGCCTCGCCTCCGGAAAGCGTCGCCGAGGCACGATCGAGGGTCAGATAGTCGAGTCCGACATCGACCAGAAAACGCAGGCGCTCCAGGATTTCCTTGACGATGCGTCCGCCGATAAACTGTTGGCGCTCGGTGAGTTCCAGGCCCTCAAAAAACTCGAGCGACTCACGGCACGACAGACAACAAACCTCGTAAATGGACTTGCCGCCCACGGTGACGGCGAGCATCTCGGGGCGCAAACGAGCGCCGTGGCAGCTCGAGCACGGCTCCTCGCGGATGTACTTCTCCAAGCGCGCCTTGGTGTTCTCATTCGTCGTCTCGGTATAGCGCTCGTACAGGATATTGCGCACACCCGAGAACTTGGTGTCCCACTGGCTGCGGCGCCCATCGAGCTTTTGATAGTCGACCGAAATCTTCTGGTCGCCCATGCCGTCTAAAAACGCACGACACACCCGCGGAGGCAGATCCTCCCACGGCGTATCGACGCTCACCTTAAAGTGTTTGCAGACCGCAGCGAAAATCTGCGGATAGTAGTTAGAGTTGCCAAACAGGCTGCCAAAGACCCCGTCGGCGATCGACTTCGAGGGGTCTTCGATTAGGGCCTCGGCATCGACCGTCTTCTTAAAGCCCAGGCCATCGCACTCGGGGCACGCGCCATAGGGCGCGTTGAACGAGAAATCACGCGGCTGCAGGTCATCGATGGAGTGTCCATGCTCCGGGCACGCTAACGCCAGCGAATACTCCAGCAACTCGCCTTCGGTCCCCTCGGGAGCGTCGCGGTCGGGCAGCAAGTATACGTTCACATTGCCGTGCGCCAGCGCAGTCGCCTGTTCAACGGACTCGGCAATACGGCCCAGCGAGTTCTCGCGAATCACGATGCGGTCGACCACGACCTCGATATCGTGCTTGAATTTCTTATCCAAATCGATAGGGTCATCAAGCGAGCGAACCTCGCCGTCGACACGCACGCGGCTAAAGCCCTCGGCGCGAAGGTCCTCAAACAGCTTGGTGTACTCGCCTTTTCGCCCGCGCACCACCGGTGCCAGCACAAACGCGCGGCGGCCCTCCCCCGCCGCCAGGACCTTATCGGCGACCTGGTCGGTCGTCTGGCGCTCAATGACGCGGCCGCATTCGGGACAGTGCGGGGTGCCCACACGGGCGAACAGCAGACGCAGATAGTCATAAATCTCGGTTACGGTGCCAACCGTCGAGCGAGGGTTTTTAGATGTCGTCTTTTGGTCGATCGACACCGCCGGCGAAAGGCCGTCGATTGAATCCAAGTCGGGTTTGTCCATCTGGCCCAAGAACTGGCGCGCATAACTCGAAAGGCTCTCGACGTATCGACGCTGGCCCTCGGCATAGATAGTGTCGAATGCCAGCGAACTCTTGCCCGAGCCAGAAAGACCGGTAATGACCACGAGTTGGTCACGCGGAATGGAAACATCGATATCCCGGAGGTTATGCTCACGAGCGCCGCGAATAACGATAGAAGAATCAGACATGGAAGCTCCTTGCCTCCTATTGCATCGAATCATACTGCCGATGAGTTTAGCGCACTCGACGCGCACAGATGTTCGTAATACAAGATTCGCAGACCTTTAGCTTTGCGTATCGGGCGCTTTGTTTCTCGAAATGCCGTGGAAAGGTTACAGTAATCTAATACTGAACTTAATTTGCTGTACCAGAGGAACGTCCATGACCGAAGATATCCCCCTTGAAATCACTTCGAGCGACATGGCCAATCTGCCCATATTCGTCGCCGTCCTTATCGTGGCCGCCGTCGTCGTGCGCGTGTATTTTTCAATCAAACGCAACGAAAAGCCACCCATTGCCCGCGTCTTTTGGTGCGCGACGCTCCTCATCCCGCTCGGCGTGGTAGCTGCATGGGTTACGAATCAATTGCTCGTAAATGAGGGCAGCTCCCTATGGATCCTTTCTTATTCGGCGCTCGGTGCTGCCGCCGTCATGCTTCTTGTCGAGCCCTTGGTTTCGGGACTTATCGACCAAACCGACCTTGCGACGGGAACAGTTGCCTGTATTTGCCGTGACATCCTTGTCATCGCCGCTGTTTCAGCGCTCTCGTTCGTTTCACTCGAAATTGCCTGCAACGAAACGTTCTATCGCATTCCCGCCAACTCATTCGGGTTTTCCGTCGGGCTGCTCGCGACGGTTCTGCTCTCCCTTTATTTGCTGGGACAGCGTCATGGAGGCGTCATGGCCCTCGTGCCCATCATCTGTTGCATCCTTGGCATTGCCGAGCACTTCGTCATAACGTTTAAAGGCGAAGCCATCCTGCCAAGCGATATCTTGGCCCTTGGCACCGCAATGGAAGTGAGCGAGGGATACGAGTTTACCTTTACCGCCGGAATCGTAACCTCTCTCGCCCTGCTGGAGATTTCCTTGGGGCTTCTTTCGCTCATCCGACCGCAAAAGCTCCGTACGCCCACCCATGTCTTCCCCGCTATCGCCGCTAACCTCTGTGCTTTTCTGCTAGTGACCGTTGTGGGGCTCTCAGGCTTTTCCAACATCGACTTGGAGCAGGCGCTGGATTTTGGATTTGACCGTTGGCAGCCCATCACCACGTATGCGTCTCAGGGTTTTATCACTTCGTTCACCGAAATGGTCAACGAGTTGCCCATTGAGAAGCCCGAAGACTATACGCCCGATGAGGCACAGAGCATCGAGCAGGAGCTCGCCGCCGTCTACGACAGCACATATGGCTCGAGCGAACAGCGCGCGGCGGCCGTTGCCCAGTTCAATGAAATCAAGCCGACGATTGTTGCCGTCATGAATGAGAGTTTTAGCGACCTTTCGTGCTTTGAGCAGCTCCAGGCGGCCGGGTACACCGGCCCCGCATTCTACAACTCGCTTCCCGACACACTTGTTCGCGGCACCATGCTCGCTTCGGTCGCCGGTGGCGGAACGGCGAACTCCGAATTCGAATTTTTGACCGGAGCGACAACGGCCTTTGTCGGATTAGGCAAGATCCCCTATCAGCTGTATCAGATGAATGGCGTAAACAGCCTGGCAAAAGACCTTAAAGAGCTTGGGTATACCACTACCGCTATGCACCCGCAAAACCCCGTCAACTACCATCGAGATAAAATCTATCAGCAGCTGGGCTTTGGAGACTTTCTTTCAATCGGCGATTTCGAAGGTGCGCCCTATTACCATGCCGGCGTATGCGACTACGCCACCTACGACAAGATACTCGACTTGCTTAGAACCGACGAAGCGCCACAGTTCATCTTTGACGTCACGATGCAAAATCACGGCGGCTACGACTATGGCACCGTTCCCGCCGAAGAGCTGACAAACTATTGGGTCGAGGGAGCCAGCGAAGGCGCCAACAGCGCGCTCAACACCTATCTCACCTGCATCAACGCATCCGACCGGGACCTCGAGTACTTTATCAACGAGCTCCGCAATATCGGCAGACCGGTTGTTCTTGTCTTTTTTGGCGACCATCAGCCGAGCGCCGCAACGACTCTCAACGACGAGCTGTACCCTCAGGAAGATACGGCAAGCCACGCTTTCCGTATCTATCAGTCGACATATCTCGTCTGGGCTAACTATGAGATCGCCGGCAATACCGAGCTCAACGTCTACGACACCGTCGGGGCAAACGAGATTGCAGCCATTACCCTTAATAAGATCGGCGCTCCGCTCACCAATTACCAAAAGGCCCTGCTTGCGACAAGGTCAGATGTACCCACCATCAATGTCGCCGGCTATCTCGGTGCCGACGGGCTGCGCTACGACTTGGAATCGGAAGACAGCCCCTACGCCTCGACGATCGACAAGCTGCAGCGCATGCAGTACCTCGAGTTCGCCAGCAAAGTTCAGTAAGCCCGCCCATTCGCTTGGGCCCATCATATTGCAAGCGCGCTCGGCCCAAATGCATCGCAAATGACTCCCGCTCGCAAACGAGGGTACAATGACGCTCGTGTCACATCGCGGGGCCCCGGCCCCAGCATATACAAAGGAGTCATACATGGGTTGCAAACACGCACAGGCCGCCGGCGGACAAACGTCGCCATCGCAATTTGAGGAGAACACGCTGTCCGAGGTCAAGCGCGTCATCGCCGTGCTTTCCGGCAAGGGCGGTGTCGGCAAGTCGTTTGTCACCGGCGCCATCGCCACCGAGCTTGCCCGTCACGGCCACAAGGTCGGCGTCCTCGATGCCGACATCACCGGTCCCTCTATCCCCAAGATGTTCGGTATGAGCGGACGCCACGTCCATGCCCTTGGCAACCTTATGCTGCCCGAAATCTCCGAGCACGGCGTCAAGGTCATGAGCTCCAACCTGCTGCTCCAAAACGAGACCGACCCCGTCCTTTGGCGCGGTCCGGTCATCGCAGGCGCCATTAGGCAGTTCTGGAGCGAGACCTCGTGGGGCCCCATCGACTACCTGCTGGTCGACATGCCTCCGGGAACAGGCGACGTCGCGCTCACCGTCTTCCAGTCGCTGCCCGTCGACGGCATCGTCATCGTCACGAGCCCGCAGGATCTGGTCTCGATGATCGTCGCCAAGGCGGTCAACATGGCCGAGAAGATGAACGTCCCCATTCTGGGCATTGTCGAGAACATGAGCTATATTGAGTGCCCCGACTGCGGCAAGAAGATCGAGGTCTTTGGCAAGAGCAAGCTCCCCGAGGTCGCAGAGCGCTATAACCTCGACATCTTGGGCCAGCTTCCCATTAATCCGGTACTCGCCGAGGCCTGCGATAAGGGCGAGGTCGAGACCGCGCTGCCCGATGGCATGTTGCCCAAGGCAGTCTCTGCCGTCGAGGCTATTACCCCGCACGAGACCGACGAGGCCTAAGTGAACGCGAGCGCCATCTATGACGTCTTGGTAATCGGCGGCGGGGCTTCAGGCCTCGCCGCCGCCATTACGGCCGCACGCGCTGGCAAAAGCGTCTGCATCGTTGAGCGCGATGTCGCCTGCGGCCTCAAGCTCCTTGCGACCGGTAACGGCCGCTGCAACCTCTCCAACGAATCGATTGATCCTCAGCGGTATAACCACCCCGCATTCGTCGAATCCGTCATGGGCCTCCAGCCCGAACAAGAGCTTATGGGTTTCTTCTCCTCGCTGGGCATCATGACGACCTCCGAGGAGGGCCGGCTGTATCCGCGCTCCCTTCGTGCCGAATCGGTGCGCGATGCGCTTCTCAACGCTTGCAATCGCCTGGGTATCACCTTGATCTGCGGAGCAAACGTTGCCTCGGCATTCAAAGCTCCCGAGGGCTGGGCACTCCAAATAGACCGTCCCGCGCGAGCACTCAAGGCAAAAAAGCACGATGACCGAAAATCGGAACTCCGCTCGCTTCGGAAGGCGCTCGCCGACACCCCTCGCAAGAACGAGACACTGCAGGCAAAGGCCGTAATTATCGCTACGGGCGGCAACCCTGCCGACATCGCAAAGACGTTCGATCTTTCCCTCACCCCGCAGCACCCCGTCCTCTGCCCTGTGTCGGCATCGGTCTTCGGCGACCGGACTGCGCTCAAGACACTGGATGGCCTGCGCGTCCGCGCCCGTTTGACGCTCACCCGCAATCACGAGGGGCTCTGGCGCGAAGACGGCGAAGTGCTCTTCCGAACCTTTGGCATCTCGGGCGTTGCCGCCTTTAACCTCTCCCGTCGCGTCCAGTGCGGCGACACGATTCTGCTCGACGTTTTCCCCGACCTCTCCAAAGACGAGTTGCTCGATATGCTCAACCGGCGCGTTGAGTTGCTCGGCGGCTTTTCACCCCGCGATCCCCGCTGGCTCGACGGCATGCTCGCCCCGCAGTTCTCTCACGTTGTCTGCACCGCATTCGAACAGTGCCACCCCGGGTCGTACGACGCCATCCATCTGGTCTCAATCCTCAAGCATTTTAAGCTGCTCGTCGAGGGAACGACAGAGGAGCGTTCGGCCCAGGTCACGCGCGGCGGCGTGCCCATCGAGAGTGTCTCAGCTCCCAACCTCTGCGTGAGCAACGCGGCAGGCGCCCCACTTTACATCTGTGGCGAGGCGCTCGACATCGATGCCGATTGCGGCGGTTTCAACCTTGCGTGGGCTTGGATCTCGGGTATTCGCGCTGCAAGCAGCCTATAGCCGCGCAGTCTATAATCAAAACGCATTCGGGCCGTCTGGGACACCGAGCGGCCTCTTTTTTGCATCTAAGGAGACCTCGATGATCGAAATCACCCAAGTCCACGCGTCGCTCGATGAGGCCGGCGACGAAAAAGCCTGCCTCATCGTTGGCAAGCGAGTCGTCAAACGCGTCCTGCGTTGCAAAGACTCCGAGATCAAGTCCATCGAGCTCCACCGCAAGTCAATCGACGCTCGCAAAAAACGAGACGTCCATTTTATCCTGAGCTTTCGTGTTGAGCTGACTAGTCCCCACCTCGAGCGAGAAGCGATCGACAGCGTTGCCGAGCGTGACCGCTCGCGCGTACGCGCGATAGAAGACTATGAGCCTTCATTCCCCTCCCCCGCCTCCGACGCACCTCAAGAACGCCCTGTCGTTGTCGGCGCCGGATGCGCCGGCCTTTTCGCTGCGCTTACGCTCGCCGAAGCAGGTCTTAAGCCCTTGCTCATCGAGCGCGGCGACCCGGCATTTCGCCGCTCGCGGGCGATCGACCTCTTTCTAAAGGAGCGCATCCTCGACCCCGAGAGCAATATCCAGTTTGGTCTGGGCGGCGCGGGGACCTTCTCGGACGGCAAGCTCAATACGGGAACAAAAAATCCCGCCCATCGTCTTATCCTCGAAACCTTCGTCGAGGCGGGTGCGCCCCGCGATATTCTGTGGGATGCCAAGCCGCACATTGGCTCCGACATCCTTCCCAAGGTTGTCACCGCTATATCCCAGCGCATCGAGCAGCTCGGAGGTGCCGTCCGTTATCGAACGAAGCTCGTCGACATTCGCATCGACGCGTCTGGCGCCATCACCGGCATTGATGTCCAATCGTCCCAAGACGCCGCTTACGAGTCAATCGAGACAAAGCACCTCATCCTCGCCTGCGGGCATTCTGCTCGCGATATTTTTGAGCTCCTTAAGGACCACAACGTGGCCCTCGCACAAAAGACCTTTGCCATGGGCGTTCGCATCGAGCATCCGCAACGCGACATCGACCGAGCCCAATATGGAGCCTCGGCGGGACATCCAGCGCTCGGGGCGGCCCCCTACAAACTTGTTGCCCATCTTCCCAACGGCCGCAGCGTGTTCTCGTTTTGCATGTGCCCCGGCGGGCAGGTTGTCGCCGCCTCTTCCGAGCAGGGCCATCTGTGCGTCAACGGGGCCAGTCTCAATGCCCGCGACGGACGCAACGCAAATGCCGCCCTGCTCGTTAACGTCACGCCTGAGGACCTTCCCAACAATGACCCGCTCGCCGGCATCGAGCTCCAGCGTGCCTGCGAGGCGGCCGCCTATCGCCTGGGCGGTTCCAACTGGAACGCACCAGCACAGCTCGTCGGAGATTTCCTCGCAGGACGCGCCAGTAAGGCGCCCGGAAAGGTAAAGCCCACCTATCCGCTCGGTGTGACCTGGACGGCAATTGACGAAGCCCTGCCGCAGCATATCATCGAGTCGCTCCGCCTGGGACTTCCCCTACTCGGAAAAAAGCTACGCGGCTACGACTGCCCCGATGCCGTTCTTACCGGCGTGGAGACTCGTTCGAGCTCACCGGTCACTGTCACCCGAGACCGAACGTGCCATGCCGTGTCGACCCCGGGCCTCTACCCTTGTGGTGAGGGAGCTGGATATGCCGGCGGCATCATGAGCGCGGCCACCGACGGCATCCGTTGTGCCGAAGCCCTGATCGCAGACCTCTAACGCACGAATTCCAGCGCGCAAAAGACACAGGCCCCAAGCTCCACAGGGAACTCGGGGCCTGTTCACTATTTCTTAAACCGTGCACCCTGGCGTTTTCTGCCCGATGCGAACGTGGAACCCTTGCGGGCCTGCGAACGTAAGCGCTCGATCGTCTCGTCCTCAGACGCACCCTCGAGCATCGCCCGAATCTGAACGACGGCATCGCGCAGGCGCGCCGCCTCCTCAAAGTCCATGGCGGCAGAAGCGTTACGCATATCCTCTTCCATGGTTTCGACGATCCGCACGAGCTCGTCATGCGGCAGTTCTTCCAACTGCTCCGCAAGTGTCTGCTCGGGCGCCACTGTTTCCGGCACGCCACCCTCGCCCAACTCATCGGGCGTATAGAATGCGCCATGGCCAAGAGAGTCGCCCTTCGAGCGTCCCTTGGAACCCACGGTTTTTTCGGCCTCGGCAATAAAACTTGAGATGTCGTTGATGGCCTTGCGCACCGTCTTGGGCACAATGCCATGTTCTTCGTTATATGCCATCTGAATCTCGCGACGGCGCTGCGTCTCCTCGATGGCCTCTTTCATCGAATCGGTCACAACGTCTGCATACATGATGACTTCGCCATCGGCGTTACGGGCCGCGCGGCCAATCGTCTGAATCAGCGAACGGCGGTTGCGCAAGAAGCCTTCCTTATCAGCATCGAGAATTGCCACCAGTGAGACCTCGGGGAGATCCAAGCCCTCGCGAAGCAGGTTGATGCCAACGAGAACATCAATCTTTCCCTCGCGCAGCGTTCGCAGGATCTCGACACGGTCCATCGTCGCTGTATCGGAGTGCATGTAATTGACCTTAATGCCGGCATCAAGCAGATGGTCGGTCAGGTCCTCGGCCATGCGCTTGGTGAGCGTGGTCACCAGCACGCGCTCCTTGCGGGCAACGCGCTCGCGAATCTCGTCCTCAAGATCGTCAATCTGCCCACGAACCGGACGCACATCGATCTTGGGGTCGAGCAGACCGGTCGGACGAATAATCTGCTCCACGTCGTTTTGGCTCACCCGCAGCTCGTAGTCGCCCGGTGTGGCCGAAACATAGATAAACTGGGGTATCCTTGCCTCAAACTCATCGAAACGAAGCGGGCGATTATCGAGTGCCGAGGGCAGGCGAAAACCGTGTTCCACCAGCGTTACCTTACGCGAGCGGTCACCTTCGTGCATACCGCGAATCTGCGGCACCGTCACATGGCTCTCATCGATGATGCAGAGCATGTCCTTAGGAAAGTAATCGATCAGGGTAAACGGCGGCTCACCCGGCTTACGCCCGTCCAGATGACGCGAGTAGTTCTCGATGCCGTTGCAAAAGCCCATCGTCTCGAGCATCTCAAGATCATAATCGGTACGCTGCTGCAGACGCTGCGCCTCGAGCAACTTGTCGGTCGCCTTGAGCTCCGCCACGCGCTTCTCGCACTCTTCGCCGATCGATTTCAGAGCCGCCTTGACCTTCGGCTTCTCGGTCACGTAGTGCGATGCCGGCCATACGGGGATGGCCTCGTACTCACGCAGCATCTCACCGGTGACCTCATCGATCTCGGCAATCAGCTCGACCTCGTCGCCAAAGAACTCAAACCGCAACGGATGCTCGGCATAAGGCGGATACACGTCGACAACATCGCCGCGCACGCGGAACGTGCCGCGTGCCAGGTCATAGTCATTGCGATCATATTGAATGTCGATAAGTGCATGGATAAAGTCATCGCGCTCGAGCGGCACCTTCTTGTCGACGTTCGGGGCTAGGCCCGCATAGTCCTCAGGAGAGCCAATGCCATAGATACACGAGACCGATGCGACGACGATCACATCTCGTCGAGAGAGCAGCGATGCGGTCGCCTGATGGCGCAGCATCTCGACCTCTTCGTTAATCGATGAGTCTTTCTCGATATATGTATCGCTTTGCGGCACATACGCCTCGGGCTGATAGTAGTCGTAGTACGAGACGAAGTAGACCACAGCGTTATTGGGAAAGAACTCTTTGAGCTCGCTCGCAAGCTGAGCGGCAAGCGTTTTATTCGGAGCCATGACCAGCGTCGGCTTTCCCAGGGCCTCAATAGTCTTTGCCATCGTGAAGGTCTTGCCCGAACCAGTCACGCCCAGCAAAACCTGATAGCGGTCTCCGTCCCTCACACCCTGCACAAGCGACTCAATGGCTTTAGGCTGAGAGCCTGCAGGGTCATAGGGAGACACGACCTTAAACGGCACGTCAGCGCCCTCAACGCCAAAGCGCTTAAGTTCACCGCCAACGCGTTCTACTTCAAATTCCGCCATGGATACTCCTAACTCATATCTCTGCAGTATACGCAGGCGGCAGGCATAGTCCTATACGAACCGATCGGGATAGAGGGTCTTGTAGCGAACCCAGGCATTATTGACACGAATCAGATACGCCTGCGTCTCGGGAAAGGTGATTGCATTATGAAACGACGTACTCTGCTGCGCCCATCCGTCGACATTGCCCATGCCAGCGTTATAGGCGGCAATGGCACTGTCAGTCGACCCGTTAAAATACGTTAGAAGATACGAAAGATACGCACAGCCAAACTCGATGTTCGTAGCGGGATCGTTAAGGTTGTCGGCTGAATACTCGCTACCATCGACAAGACCTTTGGCAATCATATCCTGGGCAGTCTCGGGCATCAGCTGCATTAATCCCCGAGCGCCTTGATTCGACTCGGCCTCGGGATCCCAATTCGATTCCGACTTTATGACAGCACACACCAGATACGGATCAAGATTGTGCGAAATGCTCGATTGCTTTACGTACGCCTCGTAGTCAATCGGATACAGTGGCTTAAAGAAAGCGGCAGGAGCATACGAGTAGACGAGCGAAATAAGGCCAAAGACGAACACAACGGCAAGTGGCGCCACGCGATACCACGTAAAGAAACGTGTCCTAGGCATCGACCTCCTCCTTATCCACTACATCCCCGAAGCCATGGCGCACAAGCCAAGCGTCCAGTTGTTCAAAGAGCGAGTTATCGCCCGCCGCATTATCGATTACCGTCGAAGCGAGATTGCAAAGCGAAGCCTCATCAGGTTGGCATGCAGAACGCGCATCAAAATCAGAGGGCTCCATACCACGATGAATAGCACGCCCGCGACGAACTGCTAAAGGAGCGCTGATAACCAGAATTTCATCAGCCAGGCCAAAAGCATCCTCAAAACCAGTCGGGGCAGAAACCTCGACAACCGCAAAGGGATAACGGGGGGACGAAACCGTGCAGCAAACCGGATCAAGAATCCTAAGCGAAAGCTGCTCAATGAGAACGGGGTGCACAATGCTATTGAGCCTCGCGACCGCATCAGGAGAAACAAAAGCTCGAGAAGCGAGGATGTTACGGCGAACGCCGCCCTCCTCGTCCAAAATATCCCAGCCAAATTCTTCCGCGAGGGCATTGACGATATCGGAGCCTGGCACATACAGCGATTTGGCAAGCTCGTCCAGATCGATAAGCATGGCGCCATGAGATTCGAGATAGCGGCAGGCAGTCGACTTACCCGAAGCAATATTGCCCAAGACAAAAACGGTAAACATCAAGTCCTCCCTAACGCCAATGGGAGTTATTATCGCGCAAATACAAAAGAAGGACTCAAAATACAGCCAAACAGTAAGACAAGCTAAACGAAGGCAAGTTCTTGTATTACAGCTCTCTATAAAACGCAAAAAAAGGGGGAGGCCGCGAGGCCTCCCCCTTCTTCAAGTC
>NZ_QRLE01000020.1:0-40999 GCF_003473055.1 Collinsella sp. AM13-34
GAAATGGGAGGCAGTTCACAGGCACCTTTGTGGTGGTTTTTTCGTTCTAGTCGTTCTAGTAGTATTCATTCTTAGCGATACCTACGAGCACAAGGAGCCTCTTATGGCAGAGCCACTTACCGCCGGAATCACCCGCGACCGTGCGTTCGAACTGCTCAACGAGCACAACAAGGACCCGTTCCACATCACCCATGGCGAAACGGTCGAGGGCACCATGCGCTACTTTGCGCGCGAGTTCGACCCCGAGAACGAGGAGTTTTGGGGCATCGTCGGCCTGCTGCACGACCTGGATTGGGAGGAGCATGAGGATGACCCCATGAACCACACCATCTATGCGGCCGAGATCCTCGAGGGCGAGGGCGCCTCTCCCGAGCTCATTCGCGCCATCCAGACGCACACGTCCGATTTCAACACCTCGCTGCCCAAGCCCGAACTGCAGATGGAAAAGATACTGTTCGCCTGCGACGAGCTCACCGGCCTGATCGGAGCCGCCGTCGTCATGCGCCCGAGCAAGAGCGTCATGGACTTTACGACCAAGTCGCTCAAGAAGAAGTTCAAGGACAAGCGCTTTGCCGCCGGCTGCTCGCGTGACGTGATTTCGCAGGGCGCCGAGATGCTGGGCTGGGAGCTTCCCGAGCTCTTCGACCGTACCATCGCGGCCATGCAATCCTTCGCTCCCGATCGCGACACCTTCCAGGCCTAACCGCCCACGCCACCTATAACCACCGCAAAGGGGACAGGAGCCTTTGTGGTGGTTTTTCGTTTGCAACAGGTTTAGGGACGGACCTGGCCGGTGCCGCGGAGCTTGTATTTGTAGGTAGTGAGGGCCTCGGCGGCAAAGGGGCCGCGGGCGTGGAGCTTTTGGGTCGAGATGCCGATCTCGGCGCCCAGGCCAAACTCGCCGCCGTCGGTGAAGCGCGTGCTGGCGTTGGCATACACGGCCGAGGCATCGACCGCGTCCAGGAAGCGCTCGCAGGCATCCTCGTCCTCGGCAACGATGGCCTCGGAGTGCATGGTGCCGTAGCGGTTGATGTGCGCGATGGCTTCGTCCTCGTTCGCCACGACCTTCACGCTCATCTCGAGCGCCAGATACTCGCGGCCCCAGTCCTCCTCAGTCGCGGCAACATAGTCGTCGCCCTCGGCAAGCCCGGCGGCAGCGCATGCGGCGCACGTGGCCCCGTCGCCGTGAATCAGCACGCCGTGGTCGTGCAGCACGGCAACGACCGCCGGCAAAAACGAATCCGCCACGGCACGGTCGACCAGCAGCGACTCGGCGGCATTGCACACGCCCACGCGCTGCGTCTTAGCGTTGACGATAATGTTGAGCGCCTTGTCAAAATCGGCGGATTCATGCACGTAGATGTGGCAGTTGCCTGTGCCCGTCTCGATCACCGGCACAAGCGACTCGCGCACGCAGCGCTGGATCAGGCCCGCACCGCCACGCGGAATGAGCACATCGACAATACCGCGGAGCTTCATGAGCTCGCCGGTGGCCTCGCGGTCGGTAGACTCGATCATCGAGACGGCCTCGCGCGGGAAACCCTGGGCCTCAAGCGCATCGGCCAGCAGCTCGGCAATCATGGCGCACGAGTGATAGGCCAGCGAACCGCCGCGCAGGATGCAGGCGTTGCCGGTGCGGATGCAGATGCCCGCGGCATCGGCCGTCACGTTGGGGCGCGCCTCGTAGACCATGGCAACCAGGCCCAGCGGCACACTCACGCGCGTAAGGTCCACGCCACTCGCAAGCACACGGTGATCGAGCACGCGGCCCACGGGATCGGGCAGCTCGGCGAGCTTCTCCAGGCCGGCGGCCATGCCCTCGACGCGCTCGGGCGTCAGCAGCAGACGATCGAGCAATCCGACCGAGGTGCCCGCATCACGCGCAGCGGACATATCGAGCTCGTTGGCGGCGACGATGGAGTCGATACCGTTGCGCAGTGCTGCGGCCATGGCGCGCACGGCCTCCTGGCGCTGCTCGTCGCTCGCCGTGGCAAGCGAGGCCGACGCTGCCTTAGCGGCAACGGCAAGATCGTGGACATACGTGGCTATATCGACCGACATGGACGGCCCTTTCTCCTAGAAGTTTGCAACCATGGTAGCCGATTTGCGCATGGCCTCGCCCGCGGCGGTAGAATTGGTCAACCCGAAACACCGCAACGAACGGAAGACTCACATGGCCCTCATTACTTCGTACCACGTCCCCGGCCTGTATGTCGAGGACCACAGCATCGACGTCCCCCTCGACTGGCGCGGCCTGGAGCCAATGCTCCTGGCCGTCGGCAGCACCATGCGCCGCGGCGCTATGCCGGCACCAATCGCCGGCGCGCCCGAGAGCATCAAGCTCTTCTACCGCGTGGTTTGCGCGCCCGACCGCATCAACGACGATCTGCCGCTGCTTCTGTTTTTGCAGGGCGGCCCCGGCGGCGAGAGCCCGCGTCCGCTGTCACCCACAAGCGATGGCTGGATCGAGGAGGCCGTCAAGCACTTCCGCGTGGTCCTGCCCGACCAGCGCGGCACCGGACGCAGTAGCTGCGTGGACGGACGCACGATTGCCACCTTGGGCGATCGCGCCGAGGCAGCCGGCGCCGATGCGGCCCGCTCGCAGGCGGACTTCCTCAAGCGCCACCTCGCCAGCTCCATCGTGCGCGATTTTGAGTACCTGCGCCTGGTGGGCTTTGGCGGCAAGCCCTGGGTCACACTCGGGCAGAGCTACGGCGGCTTTTTGACGTTGAGCTATCTGTCGCTCTTCCCCGAGGGCGTGGCGGCAAGCTTTACCTGCGGCGGCATCCCCCACGTGCCGGCGAGCGCAAGCGAGGTCTACGCGCACACCTTCCCGCGCATGGCTGCCAAGACACAGCAGTATTACGACCGCTACCCCGCCGACGTCGAGCGCGTGGCGGCTCTTGCCGATGCGCTCGAGGCTCAGAAGCCCGTGCTGCCCGACGGCTCGCCGATGACGGTCGAGCGCCTACAGCTCATGGGCAGCGACTTTGGCATGAAGCCGAGCTTTGAGCGCATGCATTGGATTATCGATCACGCTTTTGTTGACGGCGACGGCACGCTGACCTGCGGCGTCTCGATATCTGACAGCTTTTTGATGCGTGCCTTCGAGCGCACCAACACGCGCACGAATCCGCTGTACTGGACGCTTCAGGAGTTCATCTACGCCGACGGCGATACCATGCCCATTCGCTGGGCCGCGGCAGAGGAGAAGGCACACCGTGCCGAGTTCGACACCCTCGCGCGCCCGCTCATGTTTAGCGGCGAGGCCATGTTCCCGTGGATGTTTGAGCAGATGCCCGAGCTTAAGCCGTTTAAACCCGCCATGGACCTGCTGATGGAAGACACCAGCTGGGACAAGATCTACGACCCGCAACGCCTGGCCTGCAACGAGGTGCCGCTCCAGGCCGCGGTGTATTTCGACGACATGTACGTCGATTCGGGCCTGCAGCTCGATACGCTCAGCCGCGTGGGCAACTCGCATGCCTGGGTGACGAACGAGTTCGAGCACGACGGCCTGCACGGCAGCGTGGTGTTCAAATGCCTCTTCGACGAAGCCCTCAACCGAGGAGACCTGCGCCGGATCTTCTAGCAAAGGAGTGTCCCCACCTGCCGGCACAAAAGGAACGTCCCGAAGTGCCGCCGACGACAACGCCGCAGGTAGAGGACGGAAAGCGAAAACGCCCCTAAGCGATCAAGGTGACGTGAAAGAGGAGGGCATTGACCTTTTGGTCATGCCCGACGATTGAACGTCAGATTGCCGCTTAGGGGCGTTTGCAGCGTCAATTGGTTAGGCGAAGACGATCAGATTATCTCGATGGATCGCGGGCTTCTCGGCCAGGTTAGCGAGCAGGCGGTTGCTGGCGATCTGGTCCTGGCGGCGGCCGGCGGCAAGCTCCAGCACGTCCGAATCGGCCTCGGCGATACCGCGGGCGACGACCATACCGCTCGGGTCGCACACGTCGAGCACATCGCCCTCGGAAAACACGCCATCGACCTCGCGAATACCCACCGTAAGCAAGGAAGAGCCACGGCTTACCAGCGCCTTCGCAGCACCATCATCGACCGTCACCGAGCCATGTGCCTTGTCACCCAGCGCGATCCACAGCTTGCGCGGCGCAATGTCCAGGCGCTCCGCCGGCGGATCGAACAGCGTACCCACGCTCTCGCCGCGGGCCAGACGCACGAGCGCATCGGGCTCCTCGCCCGAGCAAATCACGCTCTGAATGCCCGCCGTCATGAGAATGCGGCTCGCGCGGATCTTGGTGATCATGCCGCCCGTGCCCACCGATGTGGAAGAATCGCCCGCCGAGGCGATGATCTTGGCGTCGATCTTATGCACGACCGGGACGAACTCGGCCGTGGGGTCCTCGTGCGGATTGGCGGTATAGAGGCCATCGATGTCCGAGAGCGTCACGCACAGATCGGCGGAAACCAGACAGCTCACAAGCGCCGCCAGCGTGTCGTTGTCGCCAAACTTGATCTCATCGACGGTGACGGTATCGTTCTCGTTGACGACCGGCACCACACCCAGCTCCACAAGGCGCAGCAGGGCGTCGCGCGCGTGCAGGTAGGACGTGCGGCGCGCCGTGTCGTGGCGCGTGAGCAGCACGAGCGAGGTGAGCAGGTCGCGCGCATGGAACTCCTCGTCATAGGCCGACGAGATGATGCACTGACCAGCCGAGGCGCAGGCCTGCAGGCTCGGCAGGTCACCGACCGGCTTACGGTCGAAGCCCAGCACGGGATAGCCGCAGGCAATGGCGCCCGAGCTCACCACGACCAGGCGCCAGCCAAGCTCGCGCAGCGCTGCGGCCTGATCGGCAAGCCCGCCGATAAAGGCGCGGTTGACCTTGCCGTCGGCGCCCACCACCGTGGACGAACCGATCTTTACCACCATCGTTTTATAAGAAGTCGTCATACGTCAAACCAATCAACTGTTCAGCGAACGGCCGAGCTGGCGGCCAGGAAAGCGTGACTCGCCCCTACCGCCCAAGGAATTAGTGAGCCCAGGGAAAGGCAGAGGCCGCGGCCATGTTCTTACGCACGAGCTCGTCGCGCACCTGAGCCAGGCCCTGCTCCATACCCACCACATAGGTCTGCGGGTACAGGAAGCGCTTGAAAGCTGCGTCCAGATGGTCGAGCGCCCAAGCACAGCGCTCGCGCGCGTCCTGGATGCTCTCACGCGGAGCCACCGCACTGCCATCGCGCACAATCGGCACCAGCAGCTCGCGATACTCGAGTTCGGACACGTCGGTCACCAGGGCGGCATCGTTCACGGCCACAAGGGTATTGCCGCGCGCGGCGCCCTCCCCCGCCAGATGGTCCTCGTCGTAGATCATGTCGCAGACCGGGCCGCCAAAGCCGTCGTAATAACGGCGCACGCGTTGCACACCCGGGATCGTGCGCTTGTATGGCTGCTCAGAGAGCTTGACCACCGGCGTCCATGGATCTGCCTCGCTCGCACGGCGGGCGGAAAGCTTGTACACGCCGCCCAGCGCCGGCTGGTCATAGCAGGTCGCAAGCTTGGTACCCACGCCAAAGCTATCGATGGGCGCGCCCTGGTCGAGCAGCGACTGAATCGTGTACTCATCCAGATCGTTAGAAACCGAGATCCCCACATAGGGCAGGCCCTCGGCATCAAAACGGCCGCGCACATACTTGGAGAGCTTGGCGAGGTCGCCGGAGTCGATGCGAATAGCCGACAGACGCTCGCCCACCGCCTCCATCTCCTTGGCAACCGTAATGGCATGCTCGCAGCCCTCACGTACGTCGTAGGTGTCGATGAGCAGCGTGCAGTTCTTGGGACTCGACTTAGCAAAAGCCCGGAATGCCTCGAGCTCGGAATCGAAGCTCATCACCCAGCTGTGCGCATGAGTGCCAAAGACGGGAATACCGTAGCGGCGGCCGGCGAGCACATTGGATGTAGAGGAGCAGCCGGCAACGTAGCTCGCGCGCGCGACGGCCAGCCCGCCATCGGGACCCTGGGCGCGGCGCAGGCCAAACTCGGCAACGGGACGGCCGTCCGCCGCCAGCACCACGCGCGCCGTCTTGGTAGCGACAAGCGTCTGGAAGCCGACAATGTTGAGCAACGCCGTTTCGAGCAGCTGGCACTCCAGCGCGGGGCCGGTGACGCGCACCATGGGCTCGCGCGGAAAGACGAGCTCGCCCTCGGGCACGGCGTCAATGTTCACATGCGCGCGGAAGTTGCGCAGGTAGTCGAGGAATGCGGGCTTAAACATCGAGCCGCCGGCCGGAGCCTGGAGCGAAGCTAGATAGTCGATGTCCTCGGGCGTAAAGCGCAGGTTCTCGACAAGCTCGGGCAGCTCGGCGGTGCCGCACATGACGGCATACGCGCTGCCGAAGGGATGGTCGCGGTAAAACGCCGTAAAGCAACCCTGCTCATTGGCCTTGCCGCTCTCCCACAGGCCCTGGGCCATAGTGAGTTCGTACAGATCAGTGAGCATTGCAATGTCGGTGGGATGCGAGATGTCGGTCAAAGCCATGGGGCGACCTTTCGGATGCGTTGTGCAGAGGTTGAGGGTTGGCGAGGCGGGCGTGCGGGCATGGAGCCCAGCGCGAACAGGCTAAAGCAGGCCCATGCTGGTCAGGATCGTGTAGCCCATAAAGATGACAAACGCGATGAGGGCAAGGACAATGATGATTTTTTGAGCCGGCGCCATACCGGGGATCTCGTTCTCACCCGCAGGCTCCTTGGAGGTAACCATGCGCTGGGCAAAGCTCATCTCGTCACGGCTCGGCTTGGGATCGACGGACTTGGGACGAGCGGCCTTTTTAGGCTGAGGTTTGGGCGCGGCAGGTGCAGGCTTCGCAGCAGCGGGCTTGGGTGCGGGCGCGGGCTTGGGCTCGGATGCAACCTTCGCAGCGGCCTCCTCGGCCTTCTCGCGCTCGGCACGCAGGGCGGCCAACTCCTCACGCTCGCGGCGTGCCTCTTCCTGGGCCTCGCGACGAGCTTTCTCGGCGCGGAGCTCTTCCAACTCGGCGCGTTCCTCGGCAGACAGTGGTTGGGACTCAAGCTCGGCCATGGTACAGCCCTTTCTTTTAAAAAAAGCCGCCGACACAATGTCAGCGGCTTATCAAATCCAAGGGTGGAGACGAAGGGAGTCGAACCCTCGGCCTCTGCCATGCGACGGCAGCGCTCTCCCAACTGAGCTACGTCCCCAGGACAAGTCGATATTTTACCTACGGCTCGCCAACTGTCAACGCCCAATAATCAGTCTTTTTGGGGCGCGGCTATTTTGACAACTTTTCGAGCAGGCGATCCTCTCGATGATTTTTCTGGGACGGGGATTAAAAAACATTGTGTACCGAATGATTTTTTAATCCCCGTCCCAGAAAAATCATCGGCGAATGCGTTACTTTGTGCTGGTAAGGACGCCGGTGGTATCGAAGGCTGGGGTGAAGCTCTCGTCTACCGCGCCGCCCTCTTGCCAGAACATCGTCGTAAAGCCCAGGTCGTCGGCATGGTCGAGCACCTGCTCATACTCCTCGCGCGTCACGGCGCGCGCCAAGTCGCCGCCTTGTTCGCGCATGAGCGCATTGGGCGTGTACTGGTTCATGACCGAGATCGGCACGTCGCCCACCGTCTGCCACACAAGGTCTAGCACGCGGCACGAGTCATCCGCATGCCCCGGCAGCACCAGGTGGCGCACGATCATGCCGCGCTTCATGAGCCCATTCTCGTCCACTAGCTCTCCCCCGCGGCGCTCGATCTCGCGTGCCATCTGCGCTAAGCCCGACACGGCCACACGCGGGTAGTCCTTAATGTGGGAGAGCGACTGCGCAAGCCCGGCATCGGCATATTTAAAGTCCGTAAGCCACACGTCGACCAGGTCGCCCAGCGCCGCCACGGCACTCGCGCGCTCGTAACCACTCGTGTTGTAGACAATTGGGATGACCAACCCGCGCGTCCGTGCCGCGGCAATCGCGGCAGGCAACAGGTGCGCATAGTGCGTCGCCGTCACCAGGTTGATGTTATTGGCGCTCTGGTCCTGCAGCTCCAGCATAATCTCGACCAAACGCTCGGGCGAAATCTCAAGACCGAAATTGCCCGTCGAGATCTCGTGGTTTTGGCAGTAGATACATTTGAGCGAACAGCCGCTAAAGAAAATCGTACCCGAGCCGGCCTCGCCCGAAATGGGCGGCTCCTCCCACATATGGAGCGCCGCGCGGGCGACCTTAAGCGTGTTGTCGGCGCCGCACACGCCACGCGCGCCCTCGTCGCGCGCCGCACCGCAACGGCGCGGACACAAATGGCAGGCGGGCGAAAAAAGTTCGGTCAACGACGTCGGCATAAAAACATGCTCCAAAACAATGATTCAGCAGCTCAAACGTAAAGGGACCAACCGCACAGACGGCTCGAGCCCAAGGCGCCGTAATCGTCCGACACGATTTTTATAATGTCAAGACTGGAATCGACAAAGTGCCGCTTTATGATGTAGGTATTCCGCCCCCCGCGGAGCAACTGGGTGAACCGTCGCGTTTATTTAGGGAGCCCACACAGTCGTACCTAGTACAGGTATCCTTCGTTGTTAAGGACGCTGGAACAGTCGATGAGGGCACCCACCTGTTTTAGGTGGGTTCATTTTCGTAACGTGGGGGGTGGTTTTCATTTGCCGAAAACCACCATTACAGCCCATATGGATCCCCGCCGGTATCCCGACAAGCTATCGACAATACCCTAATATCTGGTAAGCGCGTGATTATCGCTGCGTGCAATTCCATGCACCCCCCTTGGTCGAGTATCATGGTTCGGCTATGCCCTTTGCGCTTAGCAACCTTTGACCTTTTCCTTCGACGCTTGGCGGTTTTTAGATTCATGGCTTCATCCCCGAGCTACATACCGTATCTATGCGTGGCAGCAGCGGCCTTCATCACGACCTTCCTCACGGTGCCCCTGGTCAAGCGCTTGGCAATTAAGCTCGACGCCGTCGACTATCCTTCTAAGCGCCGCATCAACACCAAGCCCATCCCGCGTTTGGGCGGAACGGCGGTGTTTTTGGGCCTGGTCGTTGCCTGTATTGTGCAAATCCTAGGCACCTGGTACCTGGGTTGGCCGCCCGTTTTGGTGCCCCACCCCCGTCTGCACATCAGCTACCCCATACTTGCGCTTTCTTTTACCGTCATCTTTGCGACCGGCGCTATCGACGACGTCTTCCAGCTCAAGCCCAAGCAAAAGTTGGCCGGACAGGTCCTCGCCGCGCTTATCGCCTGTATCGGCGGCCTACGGATCGGCGTCATCGTCAACCCGTTTGCCCCCGGCGAGATCATGCTCGGATGGCTCGCCTACCCCATCACCGTGATCTATCTGGTGGCATTCACCAACATCATTAACCTCATCGACGGCCTCGACGGCTTGGCCACGGGCATCTGCGGCATCGCGTCGTTCACCATGTTTTCGATGGCCGTTCTCTCGGGCCGCATCGACGCCGCCGCGCTCTCCATTGCGCTCTTTGGCGCTTGCCTGGCCTTTTTGCGCTACAACTTCAACCCCGCAAGCATCTTCTTGGGCGACTCGGGGTCGTTGCTTCTGGGCTTTGCACTGGGCTCCATCTCGCTGCTCAACGTGAGCCGCACCGCCGCGCTCACCTCGCTTATCATCCCGCTCATCGTTGCCGGCGTGCCCATCATCGACACGTTTAGCGCCATCGTGCGCCGCAAGCGCGCCCACATTAGCATCGGGCAGGCCGACAAGGGCCACATCCACCACCGCCTGATCCAAGAGGGCTACAACCAAAAGCAGGCAGTGCTCCTCATCTACGCCTGGTGCATCATGCTTTCGGCCGGCTCCGCCGCGATTAACCAGGTCGAGGTGCCCATGCGCGTGCTCATCTTTACCGTACTCGCCATTGGCTCGGCGGCCTTTGCCAAGCACCTGCACCTGTTTGAGCCCGTGCTGCGCCACCATTACAACAAGCGCACGCACGAGGACGAGCTCGTCACCCCCGACGATCCCGCCTTTAAGCAGGAGGAGCAGGCGGCAGAAGAACGCAGGGAGGAGCGCCACCACAGGCGCTAGGGTAAGCTGCCGAGGCTGCGCCCAGGCGCCGCCGGCCAAACGCGCAGCCACGCCGCGCCCATCGCACATGCCGCCGCTCTCCCGCCCCTCGCGTACTTACGCCCCGACCCTCCAATAAACGCGTTATCATCTTGACCCATGAACATACGTTAGGAGCAATCATGCCAAACGAGAACAGCTACGAAGTCGCGCTGCAAAAGAGCAACGCCATTCGCGAGGGCCTGGCCAAAACGCCCGAGAAGTTCACCATGCTCACCGGCGACCGCCCCACCGGCCGTCTGCACCTGGGTCACTACTTCGGCACCCTCAAGGGCCGTGTTGAGCTGCAGAACATGGGCGCCAAGACCAACGTGCTCATCGCCGACTACCAAGTCATCACTGACCGCGATACGACCGAGCACATCCAGGACAACGTGTACAACATGGTCATGGACTACCTTGCCTGCGGCATCGACCCCGACAAGACCATGATCTACGCGCACTCCGCCGTACCCGCCGCAAACCAGCTCATGCTGCCGTTCCTGTCGCTGGTCTCCGAGGCCGAGCTGGCGCGCAACCCCACGGTCAAGGCCGAGATGGAGGCCTCGGGCCACGAGCTCACCGGCCTTCTGCTCACCTACCCGGTGCACCAGGCCTGCGACATCCTGTTCTGCAAGGGCAATGTGGTGCCCGTCGGTCGCGACCAGCTGCCGCACATCGAGCTCACCCGCACCATCGCCCGCCGCTTTAACAACCGTTACGGCAAGGTGTTCCCCGAGGTCGACGCGCTGCTGTCCGAGACCCCGCTGCTGCCCGGCCTGGACGGGCGCAAGATGAGCAAGAGCTACGGCAACGCCATTAACATCTCGATGACCGCCGAGGAGACGGCCAAGCGCATCAAGAAGAGCCAGACCGACTCCGAGCGCATGATCACGTTCGATCCCGAGAATCGCCCCGGCGTGTCCGGCCTGCTTTCAACCGCCGCCATCTGCACCGGCCGTTCCGAGGTCGAGATTGCCGAGGAGATTGGCATGGGCGGCTCCGGCCAGCTCAAGAAGTACGTGACCGAGGCCGTCAACGAGTACTTCGCGCCGATCCGCGAGCGTCGTCAGCGCTATGAGTACGATCTGGACTATGTGAAGGACGTGCTGCACGAGGGCAACCGTCGCGCCAACGAGATTGCCGAGCAGACCCTGGCCGAGGTTCAGGACGCCATGGGCATGGTGTACTAGGCAAAGCGCCTTCGCACAACATAGACGGTGAGGCTGAATCCTCACCGAAACAGGAACAGGCCCGCTGGCAGATAGTTGCCAGCGGGCCTGTTCCCGAAGTACACCGTTGAATCGCACAGAGGGGAGGAATGCGAATCAAACTCAACAGGGCAGGCTTTTTCATCGCCTATTGCCTGCTCCGTTGCTGAAAACAATATAGTTCACCGTGGTTTACTTTGCTGCGACAAACCGCGCCGCCATACCTTCTCCATAAGTTAACCTCGGTAAACCTGCCAAAACCACCACAAAGGGGATAGGCACCTTTGTGGTGGTTTAAGCCACGGCAGAGCCGCTAGAGCCCTGCAGGCCAGCGACAGGCGGCCAAGTCGACGTGCATGTCGTCCTTAAACGCCACACCCTCCCCTAGCAAAAGCTCACGTTGAGCATCGGGACCGCCAAAAGCAAAACCATCGCATATGCGGCCATCGGCAAACACCACGCGGTGACAGGGAATCTCGCCGGGGCGCGGATTGCCATGCAGGGAATACCCCACGTACCGCGCACTTCGTGGACGTCCAGCAAGCAGCGCCACCTGACCATACGTGGCGACCATCCCCTCGGGAATCTGCTCGACCACCTCGTACACCCGCTCAAAAAAGCCCTCAGACGCCATTGCTCGCTCCCTTCCACCCGGAATAGCATAAACCACCACAAAGGTGCCTGTCCCCTTTGTGGTGGTTTTGGCAGGTGGGCTAGTTAACGGGCTGGAAGAAGGCTACGGCTACGGCGCCGGGGCCTACATGGGTGCCGATGGTGGCGCCGATGGTGTGAACGGGCAGTTCGCCCTCGGTGTGGCCAGCCCACAGTGCCGCGCTGTCCTCGATATACTTCTTGAGCACCGCATCCGAAAGGCCCGTATAGCCGAGCGCCAGCGGCATGGAAAAGTCGATGCCGCCCGCCTTTTCGACCTTCTGGTTGAGCAGGTTACGTCCGTTCTTGGAACCGCGCGCCTTGCCCAGCTGCACGATCAGACCGTCCTCGGCAGCCACCACGGGCTTTACGTTGAGCAGCGTACCCACGGCACCGGCCGCAGCAGACAGGCGACCGCCGCGCACCAGGTACTCCAGCGTCTCGAGCAGGCCGATGACGACCACGCGGTCGCGCACGGCCTCGACAGCCGCCGCAACCTGAGCCGCGCCCTGGCCCTCGTCCACCAGGCGCAGCGCATACTCGACCAGCACGCGCTCGCCCAAGGTCACGTTATTGCTGTCCACGACGAACATGTCGCCGCCCGGCGCCTCGGCAAGTGCCGTACGAGCACTCTGGTTGGTGCCCGAGAGCTTGGCGCCCACGGTAATAATCACGGCCTCATCGCCGGCCTCACGCGCTTCGGCAATCGCCTGCGAAAAGGCGTACGGGTTGACCTGACCGGTCTTGGGCAGCTCATCGCGCTCCACAAGCATCTCGTAAAAGCGCTGGTGATCGATGTCGACGCCATCCATATACACATCGGTGCCAAAGGTGACGGACAGCGGCAGAACACGCAGAGCGGGGTGCTCCGCCGGCGACATATCGCTTGCGGAATCGGTAATAATGCGGACGGACATAACGAATCCTTTCTTGCGCAGGTCCCGCGCAGGGAATTTTGACAGCAATGCCCCGGCACGGCATACGCGCCCAAACGGGACTATGCAGTTTTTAATGGGAAGCAAATGCCTTGGCGGCCTTAGATCTCACGCAGGGTGTTGAGAATCGTACGCAGCGATGCATACATCTGCTCGCGCTGCTCCACGCCCATGGCCTTGCCGGTGGTATCGAGCACCTCGCGAATGATGCGATCGGCCTCGCTCATGCTCTCGCCGCCCAGGGCAGTCAGGCGCACCGGAGCACGATACTTGACGGCCGCATCACCCGAGTCGTCAACCTCGACGTAGCCGCCCTCCTCCAGATGTGCCAGTGTGCGCGAAACGGCGGCACGGGTAACGCCGGCCATGCGGGCGAGGTCGGCGCCAGTCAGGCCGTCCTTGCTGCGCTCAAGATAGTACAGGCACATAACGTCGGAGCCCTTGAGGCCCAGCCTTGCGCCTTCGGACGTCTTGATACGCTGAATCTCCTTGTAGAGGCCGCTGATCAGTCCGACAAAGTCCTCAAAACGTGTCTCGTCGTTCTGCTGCATGGTGACGACCGCCTTTCGCTTACATGATGCTAACGGGTAAACATCTTAGCCGCACAAGGCAACACCCGTACCCAAATATCCCATTTGTTAACCCATCAACATAAAAACCACCACAAAGGGGACAGGCACCTTTGTGGTGGTTTGGGGCATCGAGTTTGATCCGCAGACTTCGCTACAGCCCCACGCAAGGATTGTCGCGGGTCACAAGCGTTTTAACGACAACCGTCGCTCCCAGATAGCGCTCGAGCAGCTCGGCTAAGCGATCGATCGCGGCCTGGCAATCCCCCATCCGCTCGGGCTCCACGCACTCAATCGCCAGGAAAGCATCGGCCGAATCATCGGACAACGCCGTTCGAACGCCATCGCGCCAGTTCCAGCAGCGGCATACGGCGCCCGCATCATCGATGTAGGCGAGCTCGCCGGGCAGCGTCGGGTCATCTGTCTCCTCGCCAAGCGGCAGAAATGAATCGCCACCGTCGGTCACCTTCAGGCAAAGGTCTCCCTCAATCGCGTGCAAATCCTCGCCGCCTACGGGCAGCGCGTAGGACAGCGACACCGTGTTGTAGATGTCCACCGCGGGCGTAATGTGGCCCACCGGCTTTCCTTTGAGCACGCGCTTGAGCAGGTTCTCAATTGAGCAACGCGCGCCCTTCTTGGTCTTGAATAGGCGATATGCCTCGCGCCATGCCTTAACCGGCGCATTCTCGCTGATGGTATCACTCGTCAGGTGACGCTCCGCATCGATATTGGCGCGGTCGAGCAACGCGGCAATCGCATCAACGTCCTCTTGAGGAATCTGAGCCGCGGGCTTCATGCCCTTTACGACCACAACACCGACAGCCGCCTGCGGAAATAGCTCCCAAAACGAATCCTCGGCAATAAAGCCCTTCATACGTGCTCCCTTCACGATTCGCCCCACGCGAGCGTCTAAACAAAAAGCGCTCTTACAGCGGCCACCTTCAAAGTCCTACGGTGCCGCCACAAGAGCGCTTACGCTGCCCCCATCCGGAGAAGGGGGCAATATGTCAGGCGTATTGTAACCCGAGTCATCCGCGCGAGTAAAACCACCACAAAGGTGCCTGTCCCCTTTATGGTGGTTTTGGGTCTGAGGCGACGCTAGTGGCGAAGTCCCAGCAGGCCGTGGCCGCGATGACGGGCGTCGGCGCGCACCTGAGCATGCGGACCGGCGGCCTTGACGGATTCGGGCAGGTGCGAGTACTTCTTCTCGAAGTTCTCCTCGAACATCACGGCCAAGTTGTGCGCGGCCTCGTCGTAGCGAGCGGTGCTCTGCCAATACTGGCGCGGCACCAGGATGCCGTCGGGTACGCCGTGGCACGTGGTGGGAATGTCGACGTTAAAGATGTCGTCGTGCACGAACTCGCTGTCCTCGATGGTACCGTCGAGGGCGCGGGCCACCAGGGCGCGCGTGTAGGCAAGCTCGATGCGATGACCCACGCCGTAGCCGCCGCCGATCCAGCCGGTGTTGACCAGGTACACACGCGTGCGGCCGTCGGCGATGCGCTCACCGAGCATCTTGGCATAGACCATGGGGTCGAGCGGCATAAACGGCTCGCCAAACAGCGAAGAGAACGTGGGCGTGGGCTCGGTGACGCCGACCTCGGTGCCGGGGATCTTGGCCGTAAAGCCCGTCACAAAGTGATACATGGCGGAGTCGGCCGTCAGGCGCGAGATGGGCGACAGCACGCCAAAGGCATCGCAGGTCAGGAAGAGCACGACGCTTGGAGTGGTGCCCATGCCCTTGGTCCACGCGTTGGGAATGTGCTCCACAGGGTATGCCACGCGCGTGTTGTGCGTGATCGAGATGTCGTCGTAGTTGGGCTTGCGGTTCTCGTCGAGCACCACGTTTTCGCAGATCGCGCCAAAGCGGACGGCGTTGAAGATCTCAGGCTCGTGGAACGCGTCCAGGCCCTCGCATTTGGCGTAGCAGCCACCCTCGATGTTGAAGATGCCCATGTCGGACCAACCGTGTTCGTCGTCGCCGATCAGCAGGCGCGTGGGGTTGGCCGAAAGCGTGGTCTTGCCGGTGCCGGAGAGGCCAAAGAACACGGCGGTCTCATGCGTGACGGGGTCCATACTGGCCGAGCAATGCATGGGCAGCACGTCGTCCTCGACGGGCAGCAGGTAATTCATGACGCTGAAAATGGACTTTTTGATCTCGCCGGAGTAGCCGGTGCCGGCGACCAGAATCACGCGCTCCTGGAAGTTAATGACCACGGCGGCGCTGGAGTTGAGGCCCTTGATGGCGGGATCGCACTGGTAGCCCGGCGCGGCGAGCACGCAGAAGTCCGGCTCGCCGGTGCGTGCGATTTCACGGGCAAGCGGGCGGGCGAGCATCTGCTTAATAAAGAGCGCCTGGCTGGCACGCTCGCAGGCGACAAGCAGACGACGCGTATGGTTGCGGTCGGCACCGGCCATACCGCGAGTGACGAACACGTCGCGCTCGTTGAGATAGTCGACGATGCCGGCCTTGATGGCCTCGTAGCTCTCGACAGACAGCGGGCGGTTGACGGCACCCCAGGCAATCTTGTCGTGAACATCGGGGGTGTCAACGATAAAGCGGTCATTAGGCGAGCGGCCAGTGCGCTCCCCCGTCTCGATCACCAGCGCGCCGTTGGATGCCATGCGGCCTTCTTCGCGGCGGATAGCGTGCTCGACGAGCTCCGCGGCGGGTAGATCGACCAGCAGACGGGGCTGATTCTCGGCGGGATCTTCGACCAGCGTAATACCAAAGTTGGACAAAACATCTGCAGGGGTAACACCAGGCATGGGGCCTCCTTTAAAAACGCGACACGTGGACACGACGCGCACTTTACTCACGTAAAGCCCGTTGTACCCGATATGCAAAAACGTTTTTGCGGCAACGGCGAAGCGCCCGCCCAACGGTCAAAAATCGCACGCAAGCGGCCTAGTCGTTAGGGACACTCTTGAACAGGCAACAACCAAGGAGCGACCCCGGATGCCGGCACTTAGGGACGTTCCCAAAGTGCCGGCACATAAGGAACGTCCCTAAGTGCCGTCTACTGAATGGCGCCGCCGAAATTATCGAACAACCTGTTCAAAAACACGAACGAACACCGTCGCGTCTATACTAGAGCGCAGCAATAGAAAGGACTCCGCTTTGAGCATCACGCCCATCGATAGCATTCGCCGCGCCATCGCCCGCCGCAATGGCGTCGCCGACCCCACCGTATCGGACGGGGCGCACGGGCAGGGCGGACGCATCGAGAACGGCCTGTTCCCCGCATCGCACACCGCCGAGGAGCTCGCACGAATCCAAGAGCTAAGCCAGCGTAACGCCGGCGGTCCCGACAGCAGCCAGGCCACACGCCGTCGCCGCGAGCGCAATCGCCAGCCCGGCCCCATCCACCGCATGGTCAATGCCTGGTGGAACCGCCTGCTCGGAGCCGTCTACGGCGGCGGCTTCTCCACGCAAGAAGCCGAGTACGAAAATCACGCCACCCGTCGCGACTACCTTTGGAATACCCTGGGCACCGCCGTGTGGGGCATGGTGTTTCCGTTGCTCACCATCGTGTCCACACAGCTCGTGGGCGCCGAGGAGGCTGGCAAATTCTCCATCGCCTTTGTCACCGGCACGCTCATCATGATCGCGTGCAACTACGGCGTGCGCAATTTCCAGGTCTCGGACATCGACGAAAAGACGTCCTTTGCCTCTTACCAGCTCAACCGCTGGATCTGCGGAGCGCTCGCGCTGGCATGCGGCCTGGTATACAGCAGCGCCCGCGGCCACGATGCGCAGATGGCCACAATCGGCCTGGGCGTCTACCTGTATAAGGTGATCGACGGCATTGCCGACGTGTACGAGGGCCGCCTGCAGCAGGCCGACAAACTCTACCTGGCCGGCATGAGCCAAACGCTACGATCCGTCGGCGTCATCGCGGTCTTTAGCGTGGCACTGTTCCTCACGCGCAGCATGCCCATCGCCGCCATGGCCATGGGCATCGCCGCGATTGCCTCGCTCGTGCTGGTCACCGCCCCGCTCGCCCTGCTCGAAACCGAAAAATCACGCCGTATGAGTCTGCGCGAGGCTGGTCACCTGTTTATCCAGTGCGCCCCGCTCTTTGGTGCGCTGTTCCTGTTCAACCTCATCGAGAGCATGCCCAAGTTCGTGATGGAAGGTACACTGGCCTACAAATACCAGCTGTACTTTAATGCACTGTTCTTTCCAGCGCAGGCTATTTTGTTGAGCATTGGATTTATCTATAAACCGCAGCTCCTACGTCTGTCGAGCTTTTGGGCGAATCCGCGCAAGCGTCGCCGCTTTGACTTGATTATTGTTGCCGTTATGGCACTGATCGTGGTCATTACCGGAGCGTGCGCCGCATTTATGGCAGGCCCCGGCATCCCCATCATGAGCTTTATGTACGGCCTCAACTTTGAGCGCTACCGCACGCTGGCACTGCTAATGGTTGTCGCCGGCGGCGTCACCGCGGCAATCGACTTTATCTACGCCATCATCACGGTGTTGCGCCACGCCGGCGATGTCACCAAGATCTACCTGATCTGCTTCGCCGTAAGCGTGGTGCTGCCGGTGATCCTGATTAAGCTGCTGGGTCTGATGGGCGCCGTGGTGAGCTACCTAGCCATCATGGCCCTACTCCTGGTGCTGCTGATAATCGAGTACGCCCACATCCGCCAGCGCATCGAGCGCGACCGCAACCCCTACGGCGCCTAATTAGCTGCCCCGGTCACCGGAATTTGCGATGGAATCGCCCCGGCTGGGGTCTCGTTGAAGACAATATGCATTACGTAAAACTAAGTGAGTAGATTTTTACCGAATCCCTGACCACACCGACAGAGCACAAGTCTGTGACCTGCGGTTTTATTGAGGCAAATATGTTGGGTGCTCGGCATTTCCAAAAAAGTCTACTCACTTAGCCAGCGGGCAGCCAAATGATTATTTAATCCCCGTCCCAGAGAAATCAATTAGCGGGCAGAAGGGCAAGAGTAGTCAAAAAAGCCCCGTCCCAAATTAGCTACCACTTGCACCGATTATTCGCCCGGGTTGATGTTCGCGTAGAACTCCGCCCCATCATCGAGCCGCAGGATGCCCACGCGACCGAACTCGGAGCCGGTGGCGGCGGCGCAGTCGATGTCGATGCGATCGGGCACGCCGGCGGTATCCTCGCCACCCAGGCGCACAATCTGCCCGCGGCCCGACTCCTCATCGAGCCCCGCCAGGCCGCCAACCTCGCAATAGCGCCCAAGCGACACCGTGGGCGTGTGGCCGCTCACCACGACCGGGCCCTCGCCCTCGGCAGAAAGCAGTCCCGTCGGCGCATCCCAATAGCCGTGACGAATCCACAGCAGGTCATCGGACGACTGCACGGCGAGCATTTGCCGCAGCAGCTCGCTATCGGCATCGACCGCTCCCCTGCCGTCACCGCAATCGACACCATGCTCAAGCAAAAACGCGCGCGCCGCCTCGGTCTGGATGCCGGCATGCACCAGCAGGTACGGGCGCTCCTCGGTCTCGGCCACCGCGTAGAGCGGCAGCGCGGCCATCCATCGCACGAGCTCCTCGTATGCCTCAAATTCCATGTCGTTGAGCTGCTCGCTCGTCGTCCAGCCACCGTTGATATCCCAGGTCTCGGCATCGAGCGGGTCCTGGCCAATGATGGCATCGAGCATGATCTGCTCGTGATTGCCCTTGAGCACGTGGGCGTTGGGCAGCGAGCGCACGAGCTTAATAACGCCGACCGGATCGGGCCCGCGATCGATCATGTCGCCCAGCACGTACAGCGTGTCGTCGGACGTCAACGAGATCTTAGACAGGGCCTCGTCAAGCGCACGCACGTGCCCGTGAGCATCAGATGTCACATAGATCGCCATGGTACGCCTCTCCTTGCATTGCGGTCTAAGCCCGGCGCCGCAACTAAAACTTCAAGTTGAACTTAAACGTTACCCATTGTACTCCGTTGCAATAAAGCTGGAAAGGGTTTCCGAGCAGAGGCAAAGACGGCAGCCGTCTATGACGATATCGCGCACGCCCGTAATCCGCCCCCATAAACCCACCACCTTTGGGTACAAATAACCGCAGACAACTGACCGTGCCACGCCAACCACCCAGGAGCGGACACTATCCATGAACCAGATACTTCTCTTTATCGGCCTCGTCATCATTTTGTGCCTGACCATCAAACCCGTCGGCAAAAAACTCCCCTTCCCCACCCTCCTCATCTTTATTGCGCTCGGCATGCTGCTCGGCGTCAACGGTCCGGCGCACATCGACTTTAGCGACTACGCGCTCACCGAAACCGTCTGCAGCACGGCGCTGCTGTTCATCATGTTCTACGGCGGCTTTAACACCAACATCGACCGTGCCAAACCCGTCGCCGCGCCCGCTGTGCTGCTGAGCACGCTCGGCGTTATCGCCACCGCCGGCATCACTGGCGTGTTCGCACACTTCGCACTGGGCTTCGACTGGATCGGCGGCCTGCTGCTGGGCTCGGTCGTGGCGTCGACCGACGCGGCGAGCGTCTTTAGCGTGCTGCGCGAGCACAACCTGTCGCTAAAGGGCGGCACCGACTCGCTGCTCGAGGTCGAATCGGGCTCCAACGACCCCGTCGCCTACATGCTCACCGCGGTACTCGCCACCCTCGCGGCGGGTGGCAACATCGACATTCCCGTGCTGCTGGCCAAGCAGATCATCCTGGGCGTGGGGCTGGGCCTTGCCATCGGCTGGATATCCAGCCGCCTGATTGAGCGCGCACACGCAACGGCCGAGGGCGCGCAGACTATCTTTTTGTTCGCCGTGGCGATCGTCGCCTACGCACTGCCGAGCTACCTGGGCGGCAACGGCTTTTTGGCCGTATACCTGGCAGGCATTGTGCTGGGCGCGAGCGACATCACCGGCAAGGTCGAGATGGCGCACTTCTTTGACACCCTTACCGAGATGGCCGAGATGACGATCTTCTTCTTGCTCGGCCTGCTCGTCACGCCCGCGCGCCTGCCGCAAATGCTGCTACCCGGCCTGGCGCTCATGGCGTTTATGCTCTTTGCGAGCCGCCCCATCGCCGTCGGTCTGCTGCTGGCGCCCTTTAAGACGAGCCCTCGCCAGGTTGCGCTCGTAAGCTGGGCGGGCTTGCGCGGCGCGGCTTCGGTCGTCTTTAGCCTCTTTGCTGTGGTGGCCGGCGTTCCCGGCGGACACGACCTATTTGACCTGGTGTTTGTGATTGCCGTATCGAGCATTGTGGTGCAGGGTTCGCTACTGCCGGCGGTGGCGAAGAAACTCGATATGATCGATGCGGCCGGCGACGTGCGCCGCACCTTTAACGACTACCACGACGAGGACGGCATGTCGTTTGTAAAGCTCAAGGTGGGCGCTGGCCATCCGTTTGCCGGGCGCTCGCTCGCCGATATTGGCAGCGCGACGGACATGCTCGTGGTCTTGGTGCTGCGCGACGGGGCACACCCGGTACTGCCCAACGGCGATACCGTCATCGAGGAAGGCGACCTTCTGGTGATGGCAGCCCCAACGTTCGAAGAGCGTGCCGAGGTTACGCTGCGCGAGGTCACCGTGACGCCCCACGGTCGCCTGGCCGGTCAGCGCCTGCGCGACGTGCCGCAGGGCAAGCACCCGTTTATCGTGGTGATGCTCAAGCGCGACGGCCAAACCATCATCCCCGATGGCAACACCCTAATATACGCCGGCGACGAAGCCGTCATCGCCACGCTAGCTTCCTAGCAGCCCGTCCCTCTTCAGCTACTAGCTGTCACCCACAGCAAAGTCGCGGAGGTCGAGGCCTTCGCGTTCGGCTCGGGCTAGGAGCTCTTGGGGCGACTCGTCCTCGATATCCATCACGTCGAGCATGGCAGCGGGAAAGCCCACGCCAGCCGCGCTCCCCGCGTAGTCGAGCAAGCCCTCGCGCAGCTGGTCTACATCAACTTCAATCTTCACGGTGAATCCTCCTACCGGGCAATCGCGGCCGGACAAACCGCACGTCCCAACTGATGTGCAATAAACTCCAGATACGGCCATAATAAAATAATGAACATCAGGGAGGTTACGGATGATGGACAAGCTCACTGCCATGACAGAACAAGTCAGAGATTTTTGTGATGCGCGCGATTGGCGCAAATATCACACTCCAAAGGAACTTGCCATCGGCATAGCGACAGAGTCCTCCGAACTCCTTCAGCTTTTCCGCTTTATGAGCGACAAGCGCATTGCAGAAATGTTCGATAGCCCTGATCAGCGCCAAGCCATCGAAGACGAAGTTGCCGACACGCTCCTCTTTCTCCTACGTTTCGCCGATCTAAACGGAATCGACCTCCCAAAGGCGCTCTCGTCCAAACTCAAACGCAACGGCGAGCGCTATCCCGTCGACACCAGCTCCAGCGAATACAGAAAGGCGGCCCACCATGAGTAATGAGTTCGCCCTTCGACAATACACGCTTCCCCTCCCCCAACCCTTCGAGGCAAGCGAATCGCTGCAGGACTTTGGCACGCCAAAGCCCGGATTCCACCATGACGAGAGTTGGCCCGTTCTCTATATTCTGACCAACAGTAAAAACAAAACGGCGTACATCGGTCAAACGACCAATTATCGACGCCGCATGAAGCAACACGCCGCAAACGTGGACAAAGACTTCGACCGGACCCTCCTGATTGACAATCCAACCTTCAATCAGTCAGCAACATTTGAGTTTGAGAATCGACTTATCGAGCTGTTCTGCGCTGACGAAAAATACCAGGTAACCAACGCCAACAATGGCTATGCCCAGTTCGATTATTTTGAGCGACCTCAGTATCGCCAGAAGTTCAGAGACCTCTGGACAAAGCTTCGCGAAGAGAACTATGCGATCCACCCCATCGAAGAGCTCGAGAATACCGACCTGTTCAAATTCTCGCCCTTCAAAACGCTCACGCCCGATCAATACGAAACGATTGAGGCGATTTACAGGCGGCTCGAGCAAGAGCATGAAGACATTAAACACGGCGGTCCCAAGAAAGAGCGCGTAACCGTCGTGAACGGCGCGCCGGGAACAGGCAAAACAATCCTCGCCATCAGTCTCATGTTCAAAATCAAAAATGAGCCGAACCTTTCCGGTCTGCGGGTCGGCTTCGTGACGCCCATGGAGTCTCTGAGCAAGACGCTCAAAAAACTCACGCACTTCCTCCCCGGGTTAAAGCCCGGCGATATCCTGAGCCCCAACGACGTCACAAAAAACGATCGGTATGACGTCTTGCTTGTCGACGAGGCGCACCGACTGGGAAACTACTTATCCGCCGGCGCCGGCATCGGAGCTTTCTACAACACATGTGAACGACTCAGCTTGCCGCGCACGAGCAGCCAGGTGGATTGGATTTTCAAATGCTGCGACAAGGCGTACCTGTTCTTTGACCCCAAACAGCAAGTCCGCGCATCGGGACTCAACCGAGATGGCCTTGAGCAGCGACTCAACCAACTCGAAGAAGCCGGCATCGAGACCGAAGAATTCAACTTGAGTACCCAAATGCGCGTGCGTGGCGGCGATGAGTACCTCGATTTTGTCTACGACCTGCTTGATAACAAAGCGTACATGCATGCCGGCATGAAGTTCAAAGCACTCTTTTCATAGGAGCCTTACGATTCGCGAGCCGGGGATCCGGACAGCGATATCCCCAGATACCAGTTTGGAATCGTCGACCGATTTGAGGACTTCTGCTCTCTGCAGCAAACCAAGGAAGAAGAAGTTGGTCTATCCCGCATGATGGCAGGCTTTGCGTGGAAGTGGGAAACGAAGAATAACAAAGATGCGTTCGATATCGTCATCGAGGGCATTCCCAAACGCTGGAACTCAACCCAGAAGGATTGGGTTAACTCCGCCAACGCCGTCAACGAAGTCGGATGCATTCATACGGTACAAGGCTACGACCTCAACTACGGATTCGTAATTCTGGGTCCCGACATTTACTACGATTCGAACAAAGATGCAGTCAACGTTAACAGGGCAAACTTCAAAGATGCCGTTGCCAAGAAAAAGGCAAGCGACGATGATCTGCAAAAGATCATCGTCAACGCCTACTACGTCCTCATGACGCGCGGCATGTTAGGAACGTATCTCTATGTGTGCGACCCCGCGCTCAAAGAGTACCTGTCACGGTATATCCCGGCGATATAGACCTTGCGACCGCCCTCCCCCATGTAACCATCCTGTAAATCATAGCGGCGCACTCGAGTTTTACCGTGATGCGGTCGCGCCTGACGCAGCACTGTGCTAAAGTATCCCGAACGTTCAAACGACTACGAGGGGAACTAGAAGATGGCACGTGTGCACAACTTCTCAGCTGGCCCGGCCGCGCTGCCTACCAGCGTGCTCGCCGAGATCGCCGACGAGATGATGGACTACCACGGTTGCGGCATGTCCGTGCTCGAGATGAGCCATCGATCTAGCATGTACCAGCAGATCATCGACGACGCCGAGGCAACCCTGCGCCGCCTGCTGAGCATCCCCGATAACTACCGTGTTCTGTTTTTGCAGGGCGGCGCCACGCTGCAGTTTGCGGGCATCCCGATGAACCTCATGCGCCGCGGCCGCGCCGGCTACGTCGTGACCGGCAACTTCGCCAACAAGGCGTACAAGGAAGCCGCCAAGTACGGCGAGGCCGTGCTGCTCGCGAGCTCCGAGGACGCCAATTTCGACCGCATTCCCGCCATGGCCGACATCAACGCGCGCATTGCCGCCGAGGCCGCGGGCGGCGGGCTCGACTACGTCTACATCTGCCAGAACAACACCATCTTTGGCACCATGTACCACGAGCTGCCTAACTTCGGCGACGTACCGCTGGTCGCCGATGTCTCGAGCTGCTTTTTGTCGCAGCCGCTCGACGTCGAGCGCTACGGACTCATCTACGCCGGCGCTCAGAAAAACGCCGGCGCCGCGGGCGTCACCGTGGTTATCGTGCGCGACGACCTGATCGCCGACGGTCCAGCCTTTGCGCAGACGCCGCAGTACATGGACCTTAAGACCCAGGCCGCCAAGGGCTCCATGCTCAACACGCCCAACACCTTTGGTATCTACGTGTGCGGCAAGGTGTTCCGTTGGGTTGAGCAGACCGGCGGACTTGCCGCCATGGCCGAGCGCAACTGGGCCAAAGCCAACCTGCTCTATGACTTGCTCGAGCAAAGCAAACTGTTCCATGGCACCACGCAGGCCGACAGTCGCTCCATCGCCAACGTCACCTTCCGCACCGACGACGCCAGGCTCGACGCGGCCTTTGTCGCAGGCGCGGCCGAGCACCAGATTCAAAACGTCAAGGGCCATCGCCTGGTGGGCGGCATGCGCGCCAGCGTCTACAACGCCGTCACCATGGAGGACGTGCAGGCGCTGGCCACGTACATGAAGGACTTCGAAGCGCAGCATAGTTTGAGCCCGCGATCTAACTAGCCCGCAGCACGCGGGCCGACCAGCCATCTCAAACCACCCTGTTTAGATCAAAACCTGCTAAGGAGTTTTTCCATGCGTAAGATTAAGACCATCGACGACATCACCAAAGACGGCAAGGTCGAGTTTGGCGAGGGCTACGAGTTTGTGGGCACCGCCGAGGAGGCCGACGCCATCCTGATGCGCTCCACCGACCTGCACGGCTACGAGCTGCCCGAGGGCATCCGCGCCATCGCCCGCTGCGGCGCCGGCGTCAACAACATCCCCGTCGAGGAGTACGCCAAGAAGGGCGTCGTCGTCTTTAACTCCCCCGGTGCCAACAGCAACGCCGTCAAGGAGCTCGTCCTGGGCATGCTGGTGCTCTCGAGCCGCGGCGTGGTACAGTCGATGAACTGGGTGCGCAACAACGCCGACGACCCCGAGATCCAGGTCGACGCCGAGAAGGCCAAGAAGGCCTTTGTGGGCCGCGAGCTCAAGGGCAAGCGCATCGGCGTCATCGGCCTGGGCAACGTGGGCTCCAAGGTCGCCAACGCCTGCGTCGACCTGGGCATGGACGTCTACGGCTACGATCCGTTCATTTCCGTCGAGCACGCGTGGGTGCTGAGCCGCGAGGTGCAGCGCGTGGGCACGCTCGAGGATCTGTGCCGCGGCTGCGACTACCTCACCGTGCACGTGCCCAGCAAGGCAGACACCATCGGCATGATAAGCACCGAGCAGATTAACCTGCTGGCGCCCGACGCCGTGCTCATCAACTACGCGCGCGAGACCATCATTGACGAGGACGCCGTCGACGCCGCCCTGCGCGAGGGCAAGCTCAGCTGGTTTAGCTGCGACTTTGCCACGCCCAAGACCGTCAAGATGCCCAATACGTTTATCACCACGCATTCGGGCGCCGGCACCGGCGAGGCCGAGGCCAACTGCGCCGACATGGCCATCAGCGAGCTCAAGGATTACCTGGAAAACGGCAACATCGCGCACAGCGTCAACTACCCCGCCTGCAGCATGGGCAAGGCGCGCGCCGCAAGCCGCATTGCCTGCCTGCATGCCAACGTGCCCAACATGATCGGCCAGATCACGGCCATTCTCGCCAAGGACAACGCCAACGTGCAGCGCATGACCAACGAGTCCGCTGGCGAGAACGCCTACACTATGTTCGACACCGATGAGCACCTGGACGGCAGCACGATCGAGGCGCTCAAGCAGATTCCGTCGATGTATCGCGTGCGCGTGATTAAATAGCGCCGGTGCCAAGCCTGCCAGACAGACCACGAAGCCCATTCGCCCCCCGTTTTCACGAAACGGGGGGCGATTTTGTTGCTCCGGACGACTTTAAAATGATACCCGGAACAAGTTTTTTCAGATAATCGATAGTGAGGCTCCAGTCGCTAAGCACACCCGCTTTGATAAACAGCTTTATCAGGGACTTTAGTAGGTAAAAATCGGTCTCTATGTGCCGAATGTAAGTTGACTGTCTATTTTCCGAAACAACTTATTCTAGATAGCATTTTTAGGGTCCCTCCAAGGCAAAATTGAAGCCTTTTTGCGACCAGAACTCTAGCTCGCGCTACCGTTTACCCACCGCGCGACTACATTCCCGCCCAATCGATAAAAATCTCCTCACGAAGCCGCCGTTCGAGCTCCTGCTGTCGCGGCGTCTTGTCTTTCAGCGGCACATCGAGATAGGACATGATGAGCTCCATCACCACGCGGAAGGCATCGAAGTCGGCCAGCTGACCATAGGTCATCAGAACGACGGGATATCCCATGGCTTGCAAGGCCGTCGTTCGATCGGAGTCCGAGATCTTGTATTCAATGGATCCGTGAATGGCTTTACCTTGGCATTCAACCAGACACTCTCGGCTGCCGTCCTTATTTGCCAGCAGGATATCGGCATAGCGCCTATCAAGCCCCGAAATCAGGCGGGCGCTGCGCGTCATACGAATCTCAACGTTATTGGTAAGGCTCAGCCCTTCGCCGCCGCGCAACCTCGTAAGGCCAAACAGCATCGAAGCCTGGACCTCGAGCGGCGATGCTGCCACCCCCGTAATGCATTTCGCGGCTCGTATGAACGATTTAGCGCCGCGGAGCCCCCGGACCTTATCGACGAACTCTATAAGCTCAGAGAGCTCGATCAAGGGAGGTCGTTTCCACAAGTCCGTTGGATTCCCCGAGACATCCTTTACGTTTTCCCAGCCCGACCGTGCGTCACTCCATCGGCTCCCATATGCCTGCTCAAGTGCCGACTTTACCTGAGGCGCAATCTTGCACACGGCAAAGGTGCCGCACATCTCATACATGCACATGATTAGACGCTCGTTTGAGACCGAGGAAGCCAGGGTCAGCAGGGTAAAGAGCGGGGACGCGACATCGAGGCCAAACTCCGTCTGCCGCACGGAATCAAACGGCCTCTCCCCGTTCCAAACATGCCTGACAATGCGATCGCCCTTGCGCCCGCAGACGCCCTGCGCCAACACGTGTAACGGGGTGCCCAGGAAATGCTTGACGAGCGGATGCTCACATAGGTGCTCCCTGCGCGGATCGTCCGCAGAATCGGGCAGGTCCGGCATTATTGCCAAGACCTGTGGGGGTATCCGGTGATACCGAAAGGCAGATATGTCGCACAGCATGTCGTCCATGAAGGGTACGTACCCACCGCGTCGTTTGTAAACCCGCCTGGACGGCAAACGCGCTGGCTCGGCCTGCGAACGGTAAATACCGCTGCGCGTACGCCGCGGATCTCTCAAGAGGCTTACAATCGGTTTGGAAAGCAGACTGATTGTGAGGTTGCATATGGTTGATGAGGACTTTGCCTGGCGGCTTGCGCAGGAGCTCGTGCGGATCGACAGCTCAAACCCGGGCGCGTATGAGGATGAAATTGAGCGCTTCATTAAGAGGCTCATTGAGCAGCAGCTGGCACAACTTGATAGTTCTGCGCTCGATGCCGTGCAGATTGAGGAGCTCGAAGTGCTGCCCGGGTGCCGCAACCTTAAAGTCACCGTGCCGGGCCAAAGCGACGAGCCGCGGCTGATCTATATCTGCCACATGGATACCGTCACCTTGGGCGATGGTTGGGACGCAGACATCGCACCGCTTGGGGCGGTTGTGCGCGACGATAAACTCTATGGCCGCGGTGCCTGCGATATGAAGGGTGGCCTGGCCTGCGCTATTGCCGCACTGATCCATACGCTCGAGCGCGTGGCGGCGGATGGCGCGCTGCCACGCCGCGGCTTTTCGCTCATCTGCTCGGTCGACGAGGAAGACTTCATGCGCGGCTCAGAGGCCGCGATCGATGCTGGCTGGGTCAGCTCGCGCGAATGGGTGCTGGACACCGAGCCCACCGACGGACAGATCCAGGTGGCGCACAAGGGGCGTACGTGGTTCGAGATTGAAATGGCTGGCGTGACGGCGCATGCGAGCCAGCCTTGGAAGGGCGCGGATGCCGTCGCCGCCATGGCCGAGGTCGTGTGTTCGCTTCGTCGCGCGTTTGCGGCGCTGCCCGCGCACGATGAGCTGGGGCCTTCGACCATCACGTTTGGCCAAATCGAGGGCGGATATCGCCCCTACGTCGTACCCGACCGCGCCAAAGTCTGGGTCGACATGCGCCTGACCCCGCCGACCGATACGGCCGCCGCAATCAATATGGTCGAGCATACCATCGCCGTCGCCGAAGCCGCCGTTCCCGGTTGCCATGGCAGCTACACAGTGACGGGCGACCGCCCCGCCATCGAGCGCGACCCGAACTCTCCCCTTCTAGCAGCGCTCAAGCGTGCCGCCGATGACGTAACGGACGCGGACACGACCGTCGGCTTCTTTACCGGCTACACCGATACCGCCGTCATTGCCGGCAAGACAGGCAACCGCAATTGTATGAGCTACGGCCCCGGCTCGTTGGCGCTCGCGCACAAGCCCAACGAGTATGTGCCCCATGCCGATATCGTTCGCTGCCAAAACGTGCTCATCGCGCTTGCCGATAACACGCTCTGGGACGCAAGCGGCCAAGTTGGGGCATAATAAGCCGCGAACAAACCGACTCGTGCGTTAGGACCGCCCATGAAAGCACTTCCGTTTCCCTGCATCCGCCCGGCTCAGGACCGTGTGCTCGAGGCGCTGCCTGCGATGGGCGGTATCCTGAGCGGCAACGACGCCCTGCGCGGCGCCATTGCTGACGGCCTAATGCTCAAGGATCCAGGCGCGGCGTATTACGTGTACGAATGCTCGGGCGAGCCGGGACGTGTGACGGGTGTCGTGGCGATCTGCCCGACGAGTGTACTTGCGGGCGACAAGGGCGATGCCAGCGCCGACGTGGCCGCCGCCGCGCGCGCGATCGCCGAGCTCAAGGTGCAGCCGCGCCCCGTGTCGCTCGCCTACGAGGCCTCGCCCGTCATGGATATCATCCTGGGCGCTGCCAAAGAGGGCGCCTCGCTCTACGCCGTCACCGATCCTGCGGGCATTACGCACCACGTGTGGGAGGTCAAGCGCGAGGACGCCGTCGGGGCCATCCGCGCTATGCTCGACCAAGCACCGGAGCCGGCGCTGACCGACGACCCCGCCTACGCCGCCGCTCTGACCGGGGCGTCGCAGCTGCTGGCCGATGAGGCCCGTGCCGCCGGAACGTACACCGGCAAGGAGCCGGTCAACTTTACCGTTGCCGTGCTCTTCCCCGCCGCGCAGGTCAGCGGCGCCGCGCCGCAAGTTCCGACAGGTCTGCTCACGCACCAGGTCGCGCGGTTCTAGCAAGACCAGACCGCCCAGCACAAAAATCGGCAGCTCAACAAACAGGGGGGGGGCGGAGATGCAGCAGGTACATGCATCTCCGCCCCTTTTGCATCGAGAAGTTATGCCGGCGACCCGTGCCGCCACGCTCGCGTTATCCGCGCTGCGGACCTGCAGTAACCACAAGCGGTTCAAGACCCAGCTCGCGCGCGTAATCCTCCTGCGTAAAAATCTCAATCAGCTCAAACGTACCGGCCTCGTCGTCAAACACGAAATGCAGCACCGAGCAGTTGCCCGGCACGCGCTCGCGCTCGTCGGCCGCCGCTCCCCTCACGTGGTCCAAAAACTCCTTGATGGCCGATCCGTGGCTCACCGCAAGGACGCACTCGTGGTCCGGGCGTCGCATGAGCTCGGTCAGCGTCGTCACCATGCGCTCACGCACCTGCACCTGACCCTCGCCGCCAAACTGGCGATAGAAATCGCGCCACGGGCGCTCGGGCATGAGCATCACGCGCTCGGCCTCAAAGTCGCCAAAGAACCACTCACGCAGGCCGTCCAGGCGCTCGTACGCCAAGCCCGGCCACAAGTTGGCGATGGTCTGTTCGGTGCGGTGCAGCGTAGAGGTGTAGGCGTGGTCGGGCTCAATGCCGCGCGCACGCAAGAACATGCCGGCACGCGCCGCCTGATCGCAGCCCAGCTGTGTGAGCGGCGAGTCACTCCACCCCTGAATGATACGCTTAAGGTTGAATATCGTCTGTCCATGACGGACCAGATACAGATCTTTATTCATAGGGGTCCTTTCGTTCGTTACCAACCCAAGAGCGAAAACGCCCCATCGCAATAGCCAAAATGAAGCACGGCACCGTTGTCGGGTAGCTCCCCCCCGCCAGTCACATACTCAAGAAACTCCTGGCAGGCTGAGCCGTGGGAAACCGCCAGCACGCAGTCGTGCTGCGGCCTGGCCATGATGCGGGACAGCGCCGCGACCATGCGCGACTGAAGCTGCACTTCCGACTCACCGCCAAAGGCCACCGGATAATCGCCCCAGGGCTGCGGCGGCATCTCGCGATTTGATGTGCCCTCCAGCGAGCCAAAATGCCACTCACGCAGGTCATCGACCAGCTCAATGGAACGGCCCTCGCCAACGATAAGCTCGGCCGTATGCCGCGCCCGGCCCAACGGCGAGGAATACACATGATCAAAGGCCACGCCACGCGCCGCAAACGCCGTACGCGCCGCCAGCGCCTGCTCGCGCCCGCGCGCCGTAAGCGGCGAATCGTGCCAGCCCTGCAAAATGCTCTGCACATTGAGCTCAGTCTGCCCATGCCGCACCAAATACAGATCTGCCACACACCCTCCCCTCGTACCACCACAAAGGGGACAGGCACCTTTGTGGTGGTTTACCGTCTGATCACGCCGCGGTGACGCTCAGCTACACCAGCACGTCGGCGAGCGGGCGCTTGGGTACGTGGTGCACCTGCGCATCGTCACGCCAGTAATTAATTGAGCCGTCGGGGTTGGAATCGATCGCATCGATCATCTGCGTCTCGGCCGGCACGCCAAAAGCCATGATCAGCTTGAGCTCATACTTGTCGTTATCGAGCCCCATAGCATCGATCGCGTGGGGCGTAAAGGCCTTGAACATGCAGGCTGCCACCTCGGGCGTGGCGCTGCGAGCGGCGAGCATCATCGTCTGCGCGGCAATGCCCGTGTCGACCTCGGTGATGGGCGCGGCGGGCTTACCCGGAACAGCGCGCTCGGCAAGAATCGCGATGTAGCCGGTCGGGCGCTCGCCCTCATCGGGACCCGGCCAATCCTTGAGCGCACCGGCCCATGCAAGCTCGTCAAATACACGCGCGCAGTCCTCTGCACCGCTCACCACGTGAAAGCGCAGACGCTGAGCATTGGCGCCGCAGGGAGCCAGGTGCGCCAGTTCCGCCAGCTCGAGCAAAAACTCGCGCGGCACGCGCATAGACTCGTCAAAGCGACGGCACGTACGGGCACGACGGACCAGCGCATCAAACGCTTCCAGACCGAGCTTTTCGCAACCTTGCTTTGCCATCGATTCGACACTCGACGGTGCCTCGGGAACTGCTTCGTTCATAGGGACCCCCAATACAAGCCAATTGTCCTTAGGAAAATCTAACCTAAAACGTAGGCAATAACGAACAGGGCTGCAATGTTCTACACCTGTTGAATAGAAAACCGCGACGTGGGGAACAACGGAAACAATTCGGGACCTTTGGGTTACGTTTCGCCCTCCCCGACCCATACGCCAGCGCCTTTAAGCGATACTGGTTGTAACGATCAAGGCTTACGCCGCACGGAAAGGAGACGTTATGGGTATCTTTAGGAACGATGACCAAAAATCGAGCCAGTTTGGATTTGACGAGAAAAGTATGGCGGGCAAAGCCGTCAAGGCCGTGCGCTGGATCTACGCCATCACGGGCGTCGTGGCGCTCATTGCTGGCATCGCGCTGCTTTTTGCACCCGCCAAGTCCCTCGTCTTTTTGACGACCGTCCTGGGTTTTTACTTTGTAATCACCGCTGCCATCAGGCTGTTCACTGCCATTTTTGAGCCGCTGCTGCCCACTGGCTGGCGCGTGACGAGCATCATCTCCAACCTACTCATTATCCTGGGCGGCGTCATAATCCTGCGCAACCAGGCCTTCTCGACCGCGACACTCACCACGATGGTGGTTATCGTGGCCGGCTTTGGCTGGATTGTCGAAGGTGTCATGTCCATTCTGGAGTCCGAGCTTTCGTCCAACCGCGCCCTTGCCATCCTGAGCGGTGCACTCTCCATCATCGCCGGCATGTTCGTGTTTATCTATCCGCTGTGGTCGGCCAAGATGCTTGTCATCTTTAGTGGCGCCGCGCTGCTGGTGTTTGGCGTAACGCTCATTGTTCGCGCCATTCAATTTGGCAAACTGGTGCACTAGATGCCGCGAACGCTCTTTATTGATGCCGACGCCTGCCCGGTCACGCGCGAGTCGATTGACTGCGCGCGGCGGGCGGGCGTCGCCGTTGTTATCGCCGGCAATAGCACGCAAAACCTGGAACGACACATTCGCCGCGACGACCCGCGCGATGCCGAGCACGCGCGACGCGGCTTTTGGGTCACGACGCTCGACGTGAGCGTGGGCGCCGACAGCGCCGACTTTGCCATTGTCGAACGCCTGCAGGCGGGCGACGTGGTCGTGACGCAGGACATTGGCTTGGCGAGCATGGTGCTCGGGCGCGATGCCGCCGCCATCGGTGTGCGCGGGCGCGTGTACGACAAGGCGACTATCGATATGCAGCTGTTTATTCGCCACGAGGAAAAGAAGGTACGCCGCGCCGGCGGACGCACTCGCGGTCCGGCAGCATTTACCAGCGAAGACCGCGCCCGCTTTAAACGCAACCTCACCGAGTTGCTGCACTAACCAAGGTAGATTTTTGAGACATGCCTAAAATCTACCTTTTTGTTTTGAGCGGTGTGAGCGCTCGGAATCCATGGCTCAACAAAAAACGGGCTTCAAAATGCCATGCGTCGCCGCATTGCGCAGGCGCTGAGCATGGCTATTTGAAGCCCATTTTTTAGGCCTACTTAGAGGCCAACGGCGGAGAGGATGAGGCCCCAGCCAGCGCCGATGACGTACATCATGATCAGGAACACGGCATTTTCGCGGGCGCTGCGGTTGGTGCGGAACAGCACCAGATAACCCACGCCGGCGGAAATGAGCGTGCCGGCGAGCATCGGCGCCAGTTGCAGCGCGCCTTCCAGATACAGCTGTGTAATGACCACGCTCGCCGAGCAATTGGGAATCAGCCCGACAAGCGCCGAACCCAGGACAGCGAGTGTCTCGTTGCCGCGCAGGAACTGCTCGATCGCGGACTCGCCGAACGTCTCGAGCACGGCGACCAGAATCAGCGTCACCAGAAAAATGAATACCGAGACCTGCACGGTGTGCGAAATCGCACTGCGGATGATCGACAGGACAGGCGTCCCTTCGTGGGAGTGAGAGTGACCGTGACCATCATGGTGTTCATGTTCGCCCTCATGACCGTGATCGTGGCCATGTCCGTGTTCGTGCTCGTCCTCGTCTTCATCACAACCGCAATGGTCGCGCTCGCACAGCTCGTGGATGTGGTCGGCGCTCACGCCTGCCTCGGCCACCTCGTCGATGATGTCACCGCCGCTGTGGTCGTCGTGCGCGCAGTTCACGTGGGCCGGGTTGGCCGCGGTTCCCAGCACGGTACGGCGAATCGCCGCGTGCGCGCGGGCGTTACGGCGCAGGCCGCGAATGGCAGCGTCCACGATAAAACCCGTGACCAGTGCGATCAGCGCTTTCGAAGCCAAAAGCATCGCCATAGTCTGCACGGGAACCTGCTCGGCAAGCAACAGCGGCAGCATCTCATCGGAGGTCGAAAGGAACACCGCCACCAACGTGCCCAAGGTCACGACACGGCCGGCGTACAGTGTGGCCGCCATTGCCGAAAAGCCGCACTGCGGCACCATGCCCAGCAGCGAGCCAACCACGGGACCCGTGGCGCCGGCGCGCTTGATAGCGCCGTTGACGCGGTCGCCCGCAACGTGCTCAAGTGTCTCGAGAGCAAGATACGTCACCAACAAAAACGGCAGCAGCGACAGCGTGTCCTTGCCGGCGTCGAGCAGAATATCAATCAGTAAATCCATGACGGATGGAACCTTTCGTGTCTTTCGGCAGCATTGTAAAAGTCCTAGCGGTCAACTAGGGTATTGTAGTTGTCCCGGGCGCGGTGCCAATAGTTGCCTATGGTAAACTATCATCTCGCCATAACTCAGTAACCTCGAGCCGCACAACGCGGCCCGTCCAAGGAGTAGCATATGAACGTATCGCAAGCACTCGAATACGAGCGCCAGCCGTTTATCCCCATGTTTATCTACGGCGACCACGGCGCCATGGAGTCCGAGCGCCAGAAGGGCGAGGAGGCCCTCAAGGTGCTCGAGACCGAGTACTTTACCGCCGAGGGCGACCCCGGCTTCGACTTTGCCACCGTGCGCGACCTGGCCGACCGCAACCGCGACCTGTGCGACCAGATTGGCGAGGCGCGTCTGCGCAACGTGACGCCCGCGACGCTCTCGCGCGGCCTGTCCGATGCCGACACCTGCGCCGCCATCGGCAAGATGCAAAAGCGCACCGCCGCGTCCGTTATGCGCGAAATCCGCGGCGACCGCGACGCGCTCGGCGTGGCCTACGCCCGCAAGCCCATCCAGGGCACCGTGCTCGGTATCGACATCGAGACCACCGGCCGTGCACCCGAGCGCGGCTATATCATCAACGTGGGCTGGGAGATCATGGAGCTCACCAGCGACGCCGTCCCGCATGACGCCGAGGCACACTACTGCGGCCTGCCCGACATCTACCGCGGCGAGGATGTGCCGTTGTCGAATATCCACCACATCACCTGGGACGACATCGACGGCAAAAAGCCGTTCCGCGAGAACAAAGAGCTGCAAAAGCAGCTGCTCAAGCTTATGAAGAAGTACCCGTACATGGCACACAACGCCGCCTTTGAGGACAGCTGGTTCAAGATCCACCTGGACGGCTACGCCGAGGCACGCCGCGCCGGCAAGATCATCGTCATCGACTCGCGCCAGATCTGCCGCAGCCTGGACGCCGACGTGCGCTCGCTCCCCCGCGAGTCCGCCCCAGCCGCGCTCGAGAACTGGGCGCGCCGCCGTGGAACCCTCGCCGCCGACGCCAACGAGCAGCACCTGGGCTTGGACGACACCGACCTCATGCTCCGCACGGTACAGGCCGAGTTCAACCTCAAGAACCTGTTTGCGAAATAACCGATCCATCTGCGGGAGCGCCTGCCAGGCACAGTGCAATCCGTCTGGACGCACCGGCACGCAGTAAACTAGGGCGCAGTCTTATGGCTGCACCCTAGTTTGCATCAAAACGAGCAAATTCGCGTGCTTCACATAGTCGGCAGGTTGGCCCACCTACATTTTTCGAGTTGTTCGGCCAGCTGAACCACTAGTCAAGGCCCCTTGAACCGCAATCGAGCGCTATAGTCGCCCCAATTTCGCAACCAAGCCCTATAAATCTACCTGAATCAATTCGAATAGGACGTTGCGATCGCACCATTCGTATAGGATAAGGCCGAATAACTCAAATTATGTTGGTGAGGCATCTGAGCGGTCGGCAAAAACGCTTAGAAGCTACGAATCCGCAACTAAAGTTCACCAAAATGGGGCAGCCGACAGAAACCTCCCCAGCCGAAGCTGCCCCCCTCAATACGACAGCTCAAAACCCACCGTTCGCAGAAGATAAGCCGCGCCCCAATACCGTTGCCCGAAGTTTCGAGCGTATATGGCGTCCGCTATGCCATCATGCGCGTATGGGAATCGTTCTGTCACATACCACGGCACGCGCTGTATACCAAACAGTCAACTCGCTCGCAAGCCACGCGACCGATCCCATACCTATGGAAAAGATCAAGCTGTCTGCGCCGACCACGTCCAACCTGGAAGCGGCGCGAGCATGGCTCAACAGAAAGAATGTCGATTCTGAAAGCATCCATGTGCTGACGTTTTCCAATAATGCCAAAAGGCACCGCAAGGGCTGCATCTGCCACTGCACGCGCTATACGTTTGATGCAGAAAGCTACCTAGAACTCGAGCCGAACGTCCACATCGTCGATATCAAGCTGTGCGCGTTAGAAGCAGCAGCCGACCTCAACCTTTCGGAGCTCGTTGAGTATTACTTTGAAATCTGCGGCTCCTACGCGCTTGGAACGTCCGACGAAACTCAATATCGCGAGCGCCCAGCCCTAACCAGCGTTGAAGAGCTCAGAGCCTTCTTTTCAGAGGCATCGGGGTATCGTGGATCTAATAAAGCACTTAAGGCACTTTCTTATGTACGCGAAGGCTGTCGCTCCCCACTCGAAACGGCGTTTGTCATGATGCTGACAATGCCCAAGTCAATGGGTGGCTTAGCCATACGCGCTATCAAAACGGACTATCCGATCCCAGTCCCCAAAAGATACGCCGCCCTAACGCGACGGACGGTTTTCTACCTCGACGCGCTGCTCGAAAATTCGATGACCGATATCGAATACAACGGCTTTTACCACGACGAGCCCGAACAGCAATCAATTGACGAGGAACGCCGAAACACGCTGCGAAACATGGGATATGCCGTTATCACAGTTAGTCGTCATTCGTTTTTCAAGCAGTCCGCTTTTAGGCGGGTCATGGAAGCGATTCGCATTCGCGAGAAGATATGGCCCGGTCGACTCCCGGATAACTTCGCCATCCTGCAAGAAACTCTTCGTCAATTTGTCTTGCGGCGCTACTTCGAATACGGTCGCCGCGTCCTGGAGACACTCAAAGAAGAAGAGGCCGCCAAGCGCGAAATTGCAAGCCAATATCCGCAAGCTGATGACCCGAGCATCAACGATGTGCCAGAACCCGACGACATGCAACACGTCGGGGCCCTTGCTGAGGAAATCAATGGGCCTTGGGAATGCGACATGTTCGCAAAAATCGATGAAAACCGCACGGAAGACGACACGATTATTGATCTAATTGAGAATTCGCTCTTCTAAAGGCGATCTCTGCGGATGTCCACCTACATTTTTCGACTTATTCGGCCACCGATGTGCCAGATTGGCTGCAGCAATGCTCAATATAACTTTAGATAAAACTGATTCTGCAGGAACTCCCGTAGAGGAAGAACTGATTCTCGCGGTATTTAACACGATAAAGTACAAATATGAACAGTTCTAATGCTTCTCAAGGTGGCTTTCTTAGCATGCTGGCCGAACATCTCGAAATATGTTGGCGAGCATTGCGTCGATGTCTCCCAACCCGCAGAAAATCGCAGAGGCGGCAAGCAGTCATCGAAATTAACGTAAATAGTATTGACATATGAACATGCGCTCATATAATCGGAAGTAAGTTATATGAGCGCATGTTCATATGAAAGGATATTGCAATGAGCAGCCACGCTGATGAAACAAAGACTGGCATCGAGGCCACCGAGCCGATCGTCCCCACCACCTGCTCGCCCGAGGACCTTCCCGACGAGGAGCTGTTGTACGACCTGGCCGACCTGTTCAAGGTCTTCAGCGACACCACACGCATCAAGATCCTCTATGCCCTCATGGGCCGCGAGCTCTGCGTGGCTGACATCGCCGAAGCGACCGCAACCTCGCAGTCGGCAGTATCGCACCAGCTGCGCACGCTTAAGCAGTCGCACCTGGTCAAGTTCCGCCGCGACGGCCGCAACATTCTCTACTCGCTCGCCGACGATCACGTCTACACCATGCTTAACCAGGGCATGAGCCATATCTGCGAATAGCAATCAACCACGGTATCAGCGCGGCCGGCACCCAGACCGCTAACACAGGGAAAGGAACCCACCATGAAAAAGCAGTTCAAGCTCGACGAGATCGATTGCGCCAACTGCGCGCGCGAGCTTCAGGACGAGCTGGCTAAGCTCGAGGGCGTCAAGTCCGTTTCGGTCAACTTTATGACCCAGAAGCTGACGCTCGAGGCCGACGACGCCAAGTTCGACGAGGTCCTGGACCGCGTCGTTGAGTTCACCGCCGACGCCGAGCCGGACTGCGAGATCATTCTCTAACCCGCGCATACGTTGACCTGCGAGGCCGCGCTTGCCGCGGCCTTTGCTCGCGAAATTATATGAGCGAGTGTTCATAAACTCAAATGAGAGGTTTGAATCATGACAGCCGCCGATCCCAAAAAGAAAAAGAAGAAGCGCAAGAAGAAAGAGTCCCTTGAGCACAAGCGCAACCGCATCCTGGTAGCACTGGGCATTTTTGCCGTTGTTTATGCCCTCGACGAGCTCGGCGCCCTCACTATCGCATTTGGGGAGCCCGGCAACATCTACGCCAGCTTCGCGCTGTTCCTCGTGCCGTTTTTGATTGCCGGCTACGACGTACTGCAAAAGGCATTCAATAACATCCGCCGCGGCAAGGCCTTCGACGAGAGCTTCCTCATGGCCGTCGCGACCATCGGCGCGTTTGCCATGGTGCTCTTCCCCGACACCGACCCGCACATGGCCGAAGGCGCCGCTGTCATGCTGTTCTACCAGGTCGGCGAGTTGTTCCAGGCATACGCCGTGGGCAAGAGCCGCAAGTCGATCAGTGCCATGATGGACATCGCGCCCGACTACGTTAACGTCGAGCAAGCCGACGGCACACTCGAACAGGTCTTTCCCGATGACATCGCCGTCGGCACCGTGATCGTGGTCAAGCCCGGCGAGCGCGTGCCTATCGACGGCGTCATCGTCGAGGGCGAAACCCAGCTCGACACCGCCGCACTCACGGGCGAGTCGGTCCCCCGCCCGGCCAAGACCGGCGACGATATCATCAGCGGTTGCATCAACATGACGGGCCTCATCCACGTGCGCACCACCAAGCCCTTTGGCGAGTCCACCGTCGCGCGTGTTCTGGAGCTCGTGGAGAATGCCAGCGAAAAGAAGGCGCGCACCGAGAACTTCATCACGCGCTTTGCCCGCGTCTACACCCCCGCCGTCACTGGCGCTGCCGCGGTGCTCGCGCTTGGCGGCGGCCTGGTGACTGGCGCTTGGTCCGATTGGATCCTGCGCGGCCTGACCTTCCTGGTCGTCAGCTGCCCGTGCGCCCTCGTGATCAGCGTACCGTTGAGTTTCTTTGGCGGCATCGGCGGCGCGTCCAAGCTGGGCGTTCTCATCAAGGGTTCCAACTACCTCGAGACGCTCGCCGATGTGGACACCGTCGTCTTTGACAAGACGGGCACCCTCACCAACGGCACGTTCTCGGTGGTCGCGGTGCACCCCGAGGCTGGCTATACCGAGCAGTCGCTGCTCGAAGTCGCGGCCCTTGCGGAGTCGTTCTCCGACCATCCCATCGCGCAGTCGGTGCGCGCCGCCTTCCAGGGCGAACTCGACCCCAAGCGCGTTAGCGACTCCGCCAACGACGCGGGCCACGGCGTGACGGCAACCATCGACGGTAAGCACGTCGCCGTTGGCAATGCAAAGATGCTCGCCGCGGCCGGAGCAAAAGCGCCCAATTGCGAGGTCGCCGGAACGATTCTGCATGTGCTCGTTGACGGCGTGTACGCCGGTCACATCGTGATTGCAGACACCGTTAAGGCCGATGCCGGGCAGACTGTCCGCGACCTGCACGCCGCCGGTATCAACCGCACCGTCATGCTCACGGGCGACCGCGAGGAGGTTGCGGCGTCTGTAGCCAAGCAACTCGGTCTCGACGAGTTCCACGCGCAGCTCCTGCCGGGCGACAAGGTCGAACGTGTTGAAGCGCTGCTCGCGGCCGAAAGCGGCAAGGGAAAGCTCGCCTTTGTCGGCGACGGTATCAACGACGCACCCGTGCTCACCCGCGCAGACGTTGGCATTGCCATGGGTGCCATGGGTTCCGACGCCGCAATCGAGGCGGCAGACGTCGTGCTGATGGACGACAAGCCGTCCAACATCTCCCGCGCGATCCGCGTGGCGCGCAAGACCATGTCGATTGTTTGGCAGAACATAATCTTTGCGCTGGGCATTAAGCTGCTGATCCTTGTGCTGGCAGCGCTGGGTATCGCCAATATGTGGCTTGCCGTCTTTGGCGACGTAGGCGTGGCGATCATCGCCATCCTGAACGCCATGCGCGCGATGGGTGTCAAGAACCTGTAGCGCCTGTGGTCCCTCCGGCCGGGACCGGGCTTGGTTTTGAAAACGTCCTCGACCAATGAAGCGCCCCCGTTCTGCTCCTTCGGAGCTACGAACGGGGGCGCTTCTGGTCTGCGGAGTGTTTTCAAAACCAAGCCCGGTCCCGGCCTGCGGTAACGTTGCTGGCGGTTCTTGGGCATCGCTTGCTGGCGGGGTTCCTTGTCTGAGTTGGACTTGGTTGGCGGGGCTACTGGTCCCGGTCGTTGTCCCGTCCCAGCATCGCCCTCAGCTTCTCGAAGCTCTCCTCGCTCAGGCAGTGCTCCATGTGGCAGCCCTCTTGCGAGGCAACCTCTGCCGAAACGCCCGCGTCCTCGAGCAGCCCTACAAAAAAGCAGTGGCGCTCCCACATTTGACGGGCAACCTCAAGACCGCGTTCCGTCAGATGCACGTCGCGTTTGCCCATCTCCACGTAGCCGGTGCTCTCCAAGGCCGCCATGGCTTTAGAGACGCTTGCTTTGGTTACGCCCAAGTATTCGGCAACGTCGATCGAGCGCACGGTGCCCTGACGTTCCGACAGAACGTAGATCGATTCGAGATAGTCTTCTCCGGATTCACGTAGGGCCATGGCCGCCTTTCGCGATGGCTTCTAGTTAGCCTTTGGATACTTTTGCTTGATTTACTTTACCGCAAAAGTTGCCCATGTCTTACTACTTTGCCTAAAAGTTAGCCGTGTTTCACAAAACATGCGGGACGAAAACAAAATGGGGACGCCCCGCAAGGAGTGTCCCCAGCTGCCGGCAGAGACGATATGAGCAGGACATAAAAACATTGA